>CAJOGQ010000043.1 GCA_905234125.1 uncultured Bacteroidaceae bacterium
ACGCTGTTGGGAATGGTCATGGATTTCAGGCCGCTACAATTATGGAAAGCATGTATACCAATGGACGTAACAGTGTTGGGCAAAATGATTGTTTCCAAATTGTTTCTATCCATAAAGAAATAGTCTCCAATTTTGTCCTTAGAAGTTGTATAATTTTGATAATATGATATCCCGCCATTTACAATATTTGCTTCTGACATATCCAAATATCGGAGATTGTTCATTTTACGAATCGTCAAAATGTCTGTTCCATTAACCTCTCCAACAATTTTCAGACTTTCAATACTCTCAATATTTTCTATTCCTATTTGTTCAAGTAATGTTCCACTTTGAGTTAACTGAACAACTCTTACTGGGTCACCGATTGCTTCCATTCTTTTTCCTTCATAGAAAGGAGAAAGAATACATGAATCATACATAATGCCTTTCACTTCAAAATCGTTGGCAAATAAGGACTGATTGATGATAAAGACAAAGAACATTGCCATTGTCTGTCTCAATGTCTGCATGAAAAAATTTATCATATACGTCATAGTTATAAAGTTATATAGTTTTTTATCCCACGTCTGGCAGAACAACATTATGGATATTGTCGATGGTTATGGAGTTGGTGATGTCACCATTCCAGAAGGCGTTCCCATATTCCATCAATCCTATGCTTTGTTTCTCCTGTAATCATGTTTCAGTAAAGTATAAATTGCGCCACAAATATACGAAAAACAATATTAAATGTTCCGCTTGATGTCTCTTTTTTTTACCAATCGGCTTGATTTCGGGATATTTGAAGCCTCATCTACGCCAAATTTGCACTTTGATGTTTACATCCAACACGAAAAAAGCACCTCAAAATGGGGTGCTTTCTAAATAGAGAATGACATTAAAGAGTACGTAAAAACCTTATATCAAGCGGCTGGCATTTCATGGGTCTTGAAGACCTTTTTCACGACTTCCAAGGTCTTCTCTTCGGTGTTTTGCAGCATTGAGAACACGTCCTCATTGATGCCATGAAGAACAAGATAATCAGCGCACTTTCGAGCAATTACCCTTTTCGCTTGCTCGTTGACCTTCTTCTTCTCATCATCGTAATTGCCAAAGTGAGACGCTTCACGATAATATCCACCATGCCACCCCCAACACTTGTTCCACCATGTGATATGACTGTGTCGATGGTGCGTGACCATGTTTGCCAACCACAATGCTTTCTGGTTATCTTTGAAAACAGTTTTCAGGTAATCAGAACCGATAAAATCATGATTACAGATGGGACAGTAAACGTGATAACTGTGTTTGTAGTAAACGATAGGTTGTTTTGTGCCCATTACTATATTAACTTTTTTCTCGTCAGTCACGACGTTTTTCTTTTTTTTTTTCATTTTTTAAAAAGTTTAAGTTAATAAAAAAGTAAAGTAGGACTTATGTCGTTTTTTCTTGAAGCATCATCACTAATGCCTCTTTTTGTTCTCGTTGCCCTGATTGCTGATTCCAATAGATGCGAAGCCCCAAACACATCCTTACAGCCACATCCCGACGGCACATCGGTGGGTATTCTAGTTTATAGACTAGAATCGTTGAATAGTGTTTTTATGATGTATTGTTTAACATAAAAATAATATTTATTAATTATTTGATTAATTTACTGCATCGCCGAAGTGATGTTTGTCTTGCTTTATGTTTTCTTGTGCAAAGTTATGGGCAATTTTTGGATAATACAAGGGATTGGATGTTAAAATATATTAACGGACTAAACTTTTTATAAGTAAAGAATAGTGGTGTCAGATTGCAAATCCATGTTATTTAGTGTAAATTTAACCAAATATCTGTTAATTTATATAATGGTTGCGGCAACCATTATATAATTCCCGTTTTTCCATTGAAAAATGAACTCATGTTTCAAGATGACATGACGTATAAGCCATTTTAGCCATGTGTCATTCCCCAATAGCAATTCTTACATTCCTTACATAAAAACACAGCATAAGAATCGCCTTATATATTATATATAATAATAGTACTAAATCACCCTCAAACCATTCCCTTGGGACGAGAACGTTTTAAGGGGTGTTACTACTGGTAAAGTCGTATCAACCTCTGTACTTGAACGGTTTGCCAAGCCTTACCGTTGGCGGTCTTATATCCTGACTCATTCAGTTCTCTGGCTATCTCGGTAAATGACCTGCCTTGCTCTCTTAACAAGCAGGCCAACTTGTATCCCTTTCGGTTGTTGTCGTTCATCTGTGCATCCAGACGTCTGCTTGCAATGCTGTTGACTCTCATATCAACTGTTACCGTCGCATTGGGATTGCCTACTCTTTCCCCACGGTCACGCTTCGCCTGTAGTGCTTGTTTCGTTCTCAGACTTGTAATAGCTGCCTCTCGTTCAGCCAGCGACCAACTAAGAGAAAGCATGAACTTGTAGGTTGCCCTATCCTCAGCCATCGGCACATCACAGAAGTAGATACTACCATCCATCAAGCGGTACACCTCTAATGCCTGTTCTAGATTGCGGAATCTGTCAGACTTCGCCACTACAAGGATTGCATCATTTTTCTTGGCACATTCCATAGCCTTTTGTAGTTCCACACACCCATGAAGATTCTTTCCCGTGTAGGTTTCGTGGAAATCTGCTATCAGGACACCATTAGCCTCATCAACAAAATATCTGATGATGGACTGTTGGGCTTCCAGACCGAGACCAGAACGACCCTGCTTTTGGGTGCTGACTCTTCTCCAACTGACAAATTTTCTTGCTTCCATAACGGTGATTTACATGTGTGAAACGAACGTATGACTGATGTAATTGGTGGTATTATGATGCCTTTATTGCATATTCGGCTTCAACCATTTCTTGATAATTGGTGGTGTTCTCGACGTAATCATCAATGACTTCTACTAATTGGTCAAAGTACACACCATTGATGGACTCGACCACCTTGTTTCGCTTGATGAAATAAATGTCAAACAGGTCTTGACCTTCATTGTAAAGAACCTCAACCACTCCACGGAACTTGAATCCTTGCACCTTGAAACTTAAACCGTTCTCCATTGCGATAGGACAATGAAAACCCCATGACCATATTATTGTAAGTTGGGTCTTCAAGATGCTCATTATATACTTAGCCATTTCCATTTCTCTATATAATATATTAATAATGTGTACTTGGGAGGGGGAATTTCACCCCCTTTCCCGTTTAGTTCTCGATTGTTCCTATAAAACGTTCCTCCTTAAATGCTCTCCAAGCCATCGCTTCCAAATCCAGATACGCAAACATACCATAGTAGCGTTTTGGCATGCCTGTGCCCACTGTATTGGCCTTTACTGCTTGTTCTTGCAATGTACCGACGGCTACACGAACGTCACCATTGAGCTTCATATATGCGAACCTTACTACCTCGCCTCGCATCATACGCTTCTTCATTGTTTCAAGCTCCACAGCCTTGCTGATGGCCGTGAGACTGTCACTGTTGTTCAACACGATGTTTTTTGCAGAATAACGTGCAACTTCGCCTGTGCTAATTTTTGCAATTTGCTTCATAATTCTTTTCTCCTATATTGATTATTAATGAAACTTCTTATTAACGCTTTTGGGCTCACCCCAACCATTCAGGCGGTAGGTCTCACGCACTGCATCGTCGAATGAATACACGTCCTTAACAAACGAAGAAGAACCTACACCGTTGTTAACGTATGTGCAAACCCAAATGCCCCAATTACGATGATGTCTTCCGAAATGATATGTACCAACTTGAAGTGTCATATTTGTTTAGTTTTTGATGTTATTTTTTATTTTTGACAATGCAAATTTACGACTTTTTTCTAAACCTTGCAACCTTTTTGAATAAAAAGTTTAGATTATACTAAATTTTTAACATTTACTGACAAATTAAAGGTAAAACTAAACCTTATTCGTTGCAATTTAGAATATTCTTCAAGTTTTTGGAGAATCATTTGGTGGAGTCAAAAAAAGGACGTACCTTTGCACCCAGATAAAACAAAGCATTAATAATATGGTCATAAAAGAAGTTATAAAGGAAAAAGGATTTACGCTCCAAGCGGTAGCAGAACAAATGGGGATAACCAGAGGTGCAATAAGTCAAATGGTCAACGGAAGTCCAACCGTTAAGACATTAAGGACAATCGCTGGAATAGTAGGTTGTCAAGTAGGGGATTTTTTTAGGGATGAGGTATCAGCCACGGAACCAGACCTGCCATCCATTAAGTGCCCATATTGTGGCCATGAATTAACCATCTGCATAGCATAAGGATAGGGGGGGGCATATACCCAAACCAACAATAAAAAACGTACATGATTGCAAATAGAAATCATGCACGCACTATTTTCGTTTATTTCATTGAACGACAGCCAATTAGACTCCATGAATCGCATCTGACGGGCTTTCTGCCTTTAGGTGGTCACTTGTGCAACCCCATTGGAGATAATGGCTTAGAACGCAATTCTGAGGCCAAAAACGGCCTCACATGACCAGGATTGATGATTCAATCATCTGAGATACGACATCTTATCAATCATCAGTCTTCGTAAACTGGACAGATGCAAGTTTGAAGATATTCAGATTCCGCATCCGTCAGATACACTCTTTTGATGGTAAACCAATGAATGAAACGATACTTCATCTGAATCTTTGTCTTTAGGTCTGATTCCTTTTGGTATCTTCCGACCATATCAACATATCTCTGGTCAATTAAAGAGTTGTCCTTTGCCATAATAGTACTTTGTTTATAGTTTCTGTTATTATCTTATCCAGAAAGGTGTTGAGCTTGGGATTCTCACTCAGGAACGCATCCATAGTCAGCGGTTCGGGCTTCGACCCACCTTTCATCCTCTCCCACCTCTCTTTGGCCGATTGGCTCATCTTCCGTTTGGATGCGTCAGAATGATGGCGTCCATACATGGGGTTATTGCTCCCGTGTCTGTCGGCTCTTGACGTTGTTTGTTGGTTATGATTCATTGATATAATTATTAACATGAATTAGATTCATATCATAAATACTTGGTTATTAATATAACTGTCAGTAACTTTGCAAAAAAACGCTAAAGAGTATGGCTACAATTAATGTAAAAAAGATGAAAAGGGCATACCTTACGGATGTCACACTGGATGACATCATTGACC
This sequence comes from uncultured Bacteroidaceae bacterium, assembly GCA_905234125.1. Taxonomy (GTDB): domain Bacteria; phylum Bacteroidota; class Bacteroidia; order Bacteroidales; family Bacteroidaceae; genus Minthosoma. The sequence goes on from CAJOGQ010000043.1 coordinate 5,134, forward strand.
ATCACATCAAGATGGTCACAAGCCCAAAGGTGAAATCTGAATATCAGGGTGACATGAGTACAGGCAGGCTCGTTCCTGTGGAGGTGAAGAAAGGGAAACCAGCTCCTAGGAGGGCTATACTTGAACACAAGTATAAGTTCCTCATCCACGAAATAATCACACGGTGCATCGGAAATAAGGAAGGAAAGACACACCTCAGTTCGGCAAACTATGTCTCTGTTCTTGGTAAGCCCTTCATGGATATGCTTTACACATTGGATGAAATGAAAATCATCTATGTGAGCGACACTTGGGAAATAGGGAAATCATCAAGAAGCATTTACCTACTGGACTGGAACATCAATTTTGTAGATGATGGCAATATACAGGTTTTGAAGTATGTGAAAGGCATCAAAGACATCCAAACGGAATACACAAAAAAGAACCTTGTAAAACAGAATGATTCTGAATTTGCAAAGTCTTACAATGGTTGTTTGGCAAAGTTAAGCCTGAAACAGAAAGATGAAGCACTTGCATACATCGAAAGCCAAAGGTCTGAGTACAAGAACGAACAACAATACTGGTACTATCGGAGTAGGGTTGATGGCTTTGATGGTAATAATTTGACCATCATCAAGGTTGACCAAAATCACAGAATCTATCATTTCTTGACTAATCTTCCATCTACTTTGAGAAGATTCTTCAACATACGGTACTATCTTGACATTGCAAACTGTCATCCATTATTATTCTCATTCTTTCTCATAAAGAAATATGGAATAAGTAAGGATATAGTATATAAGTTAAAAGAAATAGACAAAGGGCATATCCATAGGGTCTATAAAGATGGTAAACAACTACGGAAAACCCTTTGTGGCAAAGGGATTGCGGTGCCTCATGCTAAAGACCTACCACATGATGTACTATTGTACATTTACATGACGATGACAGGTCAATTTTGGGATTACTTTATGGAGGTGTTTAATGATATGGATAGGGGAGAAGTGAAAGAAAAGCTCTTTGGAGAAGTTTTCTATTCACACTCTACCATATCAAGAGGAAAAACCTACGCAAAGAAGTTTGTTGAGGTATATCCACACGTTTGGAGTGTAATTCGTCAGATGAAGAAGGATGTAAGAGATTCCTTGCCCAATAAGATGATGAAATTTGAAAGCAAGTTGATGTGGGCAATTCTCGGACATTGCTTTGAACAAGGTTGGTGTGTCATCAACCTCCATGATGCTATCGTCGTGTTGGATGTGCCAGAGAACGAATCCTTGACTGTTGAGGCTGTGGAAGAGGTCATGATGGACGTGTACGCAAAATGTGGTCTTATGCCTACAATCAAGGTGGAGACGTTCAATAAGCGTCCCCCAAAAATGCTCCTCAAATTTTTGTAATTTTTTTTTCGGGAGGGGGGGCTTGAAAATAAAGCCTACCCCTACCCCAGAATATTTCTGAATCTGATTGATGACTTTAAGACTTGGCAATTCATGAAATCATGAAAAGGTAACGTAAGAATGAAGCCCTTTTCTATTTTTCAATTTTTTTTATAAAATTCACTGACAAAACTGTTTTTAAAGCGAGAACAAAGTTCCAAAGATTAAAGCATTTCCCTTTGGGGCTAATATACCATACGTGTTATAATAGAATCCTTATATCTGGCAAATCAGCAACAATCATTCTTTCCCGAACTATGCCATAAGTCATATCTCATGGAAAGAGAAGTCGTAAGACCTCTCTTTCCTAAAGATATACACGAAATATTATCAAGCATTGACAGACCATACTTCTTATGAAACAGTATCAGTCATTTCGTTAAATACTTTGGATACCATTTCAGCATATTGTTCCTTCCCTATCTTTATGTACCGCCTAAAATTCTCTTCTGTTGTGTGACCAGAAATCGCCATGATTGCTTTTGTTGGAACTTTCGCCAAATACATATTTGTACAAAAAGACCTTCTTGCGGTATGATTGGTAATGAATTTGTACTTTGGTAATCTTCTTGTAACCACCTCTCCTCCTCTAATCCTATGTTGGGTTATTAAGTCATCAATGTGAGCCATTTTTGCACACAACTGGATATGCTTAATAGTTTTACTCTTATCAACACTTTTAGGAAGGTTCCCGCCATATTTTTTAAGAATAGCTCGTACCATCGGGTGCATAGGGATAACCACATTCTCCATTGTTTTATGAGTTTTAAGCGTAATATTCCCATCGACAATTTGCGCTTGTGACAAATCATGCCAATCGCCATAACGCAAGGCCGTCCAACAAGCAACAATAAACAAGTCTCTCGTCTGTTCTATATTGCTTTGAGGGTCAATTTGCCGCTGAATCTCCTCTGATGTGAAATCAATGTCATAGAGTCTTTTGATTTCATCAGTTGTCAAATAAACGTTTTCAACCTCACAGGTTGCGGTTGGGTAGTCATGAAAGTGTTTATCAGTCATCAATCCCTCCATCTCAGCCTCCGACAACCATACCTTCATAATACTGAACTGGGATGCTATCGTATTTGCGGCATAACCCTCCGACATCATCCATGCTGCAAAGTCTTCACCAAACTTCCTATTGAAGAGTTCCCATGCAATCTTTAAACGACGCTCTTTGCAGTATTCTTGCAAGCGTTGTAGTGCATTTTTATGGTTGTATATAGTTCCACGAGAAATCTTCAAACGAGTCTTCTTATTTGTCATTAAAGATTTTCTCTCGATGTAATCCTTGATGAACTCCTCCGCATTCTTTCGAATAAGGGCATCTTCGCCTCTCATCTTTGCAACCATAAAAGATTTGAAAGCATCTGCCTCAAAATGGATAGCATCATCTAATAGGTCGGTATTAGATGTGGAATTTAAAAATTCCTGACAATATTCAAGAATTCTTTTCAACTCTCGATTAATCTTCTTATTCTCCTGTGCTTGGGCAGCAGGAAAGTTTCCATCTTCAAAGGCTCTTTCGTGCCCCTTAATCTTATTATTCCAGAATGCCCGTTCAATTCGCTGTCCTGTGTACAATCTTATACGTTCTTGGTTTATAGTCGAGGACAACCATATTTGGCATTTAGAACTTTTACCTTTATTAACAAGGTTGAAATGTACTTGCAGCCTTTGGCTTGCATTTTCATAAATTTTATTTTTTAACATAATTAATTTTTTTTTAATTATTAATTTTAATTTTTAGTTTTATGCTGCAGAGTTACTGACAATATATTTAAAAACAAAATATTTCTAAAACAATTTTAATAATTTGTATTGTTTTTATTATAAGAGACCTAAAGTGGTGTCAAAAAGTGGTGTCAAAATCTCGGACACCCATTCTGGTCATTTTGTAATCAAACGGCCTCATATCCAACTGATATTCAGACAAAAAAAATCCCCGTCTTCATGAAAGACGAGGATTCCAATATGACTAAAAAAGTTCTATTTCTACTCCCACTCAATTGTTGCTGGGGGTTTGGAGGAGACGTCGTAGCAGACGCGGTTGACGCCCTTGACGTTGCGGATGATCTGGTTGCTGACGTCGGCAAGGAAGTCGTAGGGGAGTTTTGCCCAGTCGGCAGTCATGGCATCGGCTGAGGTGACGGCACGGAGGACAACGGGGTACTCGTAGGTGCGTTCATCGCCCATCACACCAACGCTCTTGACGTCGGAGAGGAGGACAACGCCTGCCTGCCAAATCTGGTCGTAGAGGGAGACTTCGATTTCACCTTCGTTGGCTCCGCCCAAATTGCTGCCGCTCGGCAATTCATGCGAGCATGATTGCTCTCGTTTATCCGCAATTTTCATGTCGGCTGGCACGCCTGCGGAGAGTACCTTGCGGGCTTCTTCGCCTGAGAGCTTCACCTTCCAGTTGCGGAGACCACGGATGAAGACGTCGTCGGCATCTTGCAGGACGCGGACTTTCTCTGGGGTGATGGCGCCCAGGATGCGTACTGCCAAGCCGGGGCCTGGGAAGGGATGGCGCGTGATGAGGTGCTCAGGCATCTGGAGCTGACGTCCCACACGGCGCACTTCGTCTTTGAAGAGCCACTTGAGGGGTTCGCAGAGCTTGAGTCCCATCTTCTCTGGCAGGCCGCCCACGTTGTGATGGCTCTTGATGACCTTGCCCGTGATGTTGAGCGACTCGATGCGGTCTGGGTAGATGGTGCCCTGAGCAAGCCACTTAGCACCTGCAATCTTTTTGGCCTCAGCTTCGAACACGTCGATGAAGCCTGCACCAATAATCTTGCGCTTCTTCTCTGGCTCTGACACGCCTGCCAATTCTGAATAGAACTTCTGCGAGGCATCCACACCCACCACGTTGAGACCAAGACATTCGTAGTCGCGAAGCACATCGGTGAACTCGTTCTTGCGCAGGAGTCCGTTGTTGACGAAGATGCAGGTGAGGTTCTTGCCGATGGCACGATTGAGCAGCACAGCAGCCACAGAGGAATCGACGCCTCCTGAGAGACCCAAGATGACCTTATCGTCGCCCACCTGCTCACGAAGTTCTGCAACGGTCTGGTCAACGAACGAGGCTGGTGACCAGTCTTGCTTGCCTCCGCAGATGTCGACCACGAAGTTCTTGAGGAGCAGGGTGCCATCGATGGAGTGGAACACCTCTGGATGATACTGCACGCCCCAAATCTTCTCGTTGTTGGCAGCATAAGCGGCGTACTTGACGGTGGCTGTCGAGGCGATGCAACGGAAGCCCTCTGGGAGCTGGGTGATGGTGTCGCCGTGTGACATCCACACTTGGCTGTTCTCGGCAAAGCCCTTGAGGAGCGGATTGCCCTCTTCCATGAATTCGAGGTTGGCACGACCATACTCACGGGTGCCTTCTGGCTCCACCTTGCCACCAAACGTGTGTGCCATCAGCTGGGCACCATAGCAGATGCCAAGGATGGGGTACTTGCCACGAATCTGGGAGAAGTCGAGCTGGAAAGCACGCTCCTCATAGACGCTGTAGGGGGAGCCTGACAGGATGACGCCAATCACGTCGGGGTCATTCTGGGGAAACTTGTTGTAGGGCATGATTTCGCAGAACGTGTTCAACTCACGCACACGCCGACCAATCAGCTGCGTGGTCTGCGAACCAAAGTCCAAAATGATGATTTTCTGCATAGACTTGTGTCGTATTTTGTTTACGAAGGTGCGAAGGTAGGCCATTTTTTTTTATTACACAAAAAAAACAGGGGAAAAGTGTAAAGTTTCAGTAAGATTTCGTACCTTTGCAGCGTTTTTGTGCGTACACACCTATGTGTACATATAACTAAATTGCTTGGATGGCGACAAAGAATACATTATATCGGTCGTATTCGATGGAATACGGTACATTTGTGGGAGTCTGCTGGGGTGCGTTGTTTCTCTGCTACGTGGAGGGCATCAGCTACCAGAATGGGCTGTTGATTTTATTATGTCTGGCGCTGTTTGGCGTGGCTTTTTGCATGCCGTTTGTGCTGGGCATGCGCCTGAACAGGAAGCTGTTCTTTGCAGGTGAGCGGCTGAGCTATTGGCAGGGGCTGCTGTTTGCATTCTCCATGTTCATGTATGCGAGCATGCTGAACGGGCTAATCGTGTATGCCTATTTTCAGTTTCTGGACGACGGGCTGCTGATGGAACAAATCAACAGCATGGTGAACATGCCTGAGATGGTGACGGCCTATCAGCAGTTGGGCATGGGTGAGCAATATGAGCAGATGACCAGCATGCTGAGGGAGATGGATGAGCTGACGGCGTTTGAGAAGGCATTGCTGGTGTTCAACAATAATTTCTTCATCAGCATTTTCATGTCGTTTCTCGTGGCTTTCGTGGCCTCGTATGATTTGAGAAAAATTCATAAACAATAATATGGACATATCAGTAGTAGTGCCTCTGTTTAATGAGGATGAATCGATAGCGGAGTTGCATGCGTGGATTAAGCGCGTGATGGACGAGCATGGCTTCTCGTATGAGGTCATCTTTGTGAACGACGGCTCGACTGACCGTTCGTGGGAGGTGATTGAGGAGCTGAGCAAGGAGTACCCCGAGGTGCATGGCATCAAGTTCAGAAGGAACTACGGCAAGAGCCCTGCCCTATTCCACGGATTTGAGAAGGCAGAGGGCGATGTGGTCATCACGATGGATGCCGACTTGCAGGACAGCCCCGACGAGATTCCAGAGCTGTACAAGATGGTGAAGGTGGATGGCTACGACCTCGTGAGCGGCTTCAAGATGAACCGCAGGAAGGGCGACCCGCTGTCGAAGACGATTCCCACCAAACTGTTCAACGCCACCACCCGCATGGTGAGCGGCATCCACAACCTGCACGACTTCAACTGTGGTCTGAAGGCCTATCGCAAGGACGTGGTGAAGCACATCGAGGTGTATGGCGAGATGCACCGTTTCATCCCCTATCTGGCCAAGAACGCTGGCTTCAGCAAGATTGGCGAGAAGCCTGTGCACCATCAGGCTCGTCAGCACGGCGTGAGCAAGTTCATGGGCTGGAACCGCTTTGTGAACGGCTATTTAGACTTGATGAGCCTCTGGTTCATCAGCACATTCGGCATGAAGCCCATGCACATCTTCGGCTTCATCGGCACGCTCATGTTCATCGTGGGTTTCATCGCCATCATCGTGGTGGGTGCGCTGAAACTGATAGCGCTCTATCAGCATGAGCCACACATTCTGGTGACGGACAGCCCATACTTCTACATCTCGTTGACGATGATGATTCTGGGCACACAACTGTTCGTGGCTGGCTTCTTGGGCGACCTCATCAGCCGCAACAGTCAGGAGAGAAACAAATATCAGGTGGAGAAGGAGATTTGAGAGTTGATAATTGACAGTTGATAGTTGAGAGTTTTTAGAGTTGAAGATTAAGGCAAGACATATTATAGGAATGGCGATGTTGTCGCTGATGGGCTGTTACTCGAACAACTGCCCGTTGGAGAACACGGTGACGTGCAACTATGGGTTCTACGACTCACAGGGCACAGCCATCACCTACGCTGACGCCATCACGGTGTCCACGCTGAAGCCTGGCTACAAGACCGTCTATACGTATCGGAAGCTGGGCAACCCCACGGTGACGACGGAGGAACCAGACTCCACCCTGATTGAGCAGGGATATACGGAGACGAAAACTCAGCAACGCAACGATACGGTGCTGGTGAACAAGCTGACCAACGCATCGAGCATGAAGGTGCCCATGAGTTATTTCCACGATTCCGACACGCTGATTTTCTCCTACGACCGAATCACGCTCAAGGACACCATCAAGATTCAGCACATCAGCTATCCGAACGTGGAACTGCCTGAATGTGGCACCTACCGCTTCCACACCTTGCAGAGCGTCACAACAACTGAGGCCGCCATCGACCACATCGAAATCAGCGAGCCCAAGGTGAACTACGATGGAGCGACGAACATAAAGATATACTTTAACGGTGTTGTTGAATAGATTGAATATGAAATGGTTATGGTCACATATCATTAGTTTGGCGTTAATACTGACAGCCATCTTGCCTCTCCAAGCGCAGGAGGGACAGACGGAACCCGTCATGCCTGGCGAGACACCCAAGCCGACGAAATATGTGGCTGTGGAAGAGCAGAAGGAGCACTTGGTTTTCTTCCAAGGTTTCACGCTCTCGGGTGATCTCTTTGCACCAGTAGCCTACATGGTGTCTGACTATGGAGCTGTGGAGGGAGCCTTGCGACTGAACCTCAAAAACACGTTCTTCCCCATCATCGAGGCTGGATATGGAAAATGCTCGAAAGAGGACTTCAACACCAAGGTGAGCTACAAGGCCAACGCCCCATACGGACGTGTGGGCATCGACTTCAACATGCTGAAGAACAAGTTCCAGAACAACCGCCTCTATCTGGGTGCCCGTTATGGACTCAGCGTGTTCAAGTACGACATTGCAGGGCCAGAACAGACAGACCCCATCTGGGGAGGCAGCGAGGCATTCAGCATGAAGGGCATCAACTGCACCAGCCATTGGGCAGAACTGGTGTTTGGCGTGGAGGTGCAAATCGTCAAGAACTTCCACATGGGCTGGTCAGTCAGATACAAACGGGAAATCTCCTCGACCAAGAACGACCGTGCAAAGCCCAACTGCATTCCAGGCTATGGCTACACCACCAACGACACGAACTGGGGAGGAACCTACAGCCTCATCTTCGACCTGAACTGGGGCATGAAGAAAAGCCACAAACGTGGGGTGAACATAGACATTCAGGACATTCCACAAAAAGAAGTGAATAACGAAGAAATAAACAATAACGACAATGGAGACGGAACAGAAGAAGACGAACATGAAACAGGAGACGACGAAGAAGAGTCAGAAGGCATTTGACCCCTACGCACCACACAAGATCAAGTGGTGGGGCTGGCCTTTGCTCCTCCTGCTGATCGTTGGCACCGTGTATATCATCAAGACACGCGACAAAGCCCCTGCACCAGAACCCGCACAAGGAGAACCTTGGAAGGCTGAGGAGACCCAGCGAAGCGATGGAGGCGTGTTTGGCACTTTCTACCACATCGCCTATCAATGGGACAAGAATCTGCAAGAAGGTGTGAACGCCACCCTGAAGCAGGTGGACATGTCGCTTTCACCCTTCAACGAGGAGTCCATCATATCGGCCATCAACAACAACACGAGCATGGAAACCGACTCCATGTTTGTGGAAGTGTTCACCTTGGCTCAGGAAGTGTCAGCCAACACCAATGGAGCATTCGACATCACCGTGGCTCCGCTGGTCAATCTCTGGGGATTCGGCTTCAAGAACATGGACAATGTAAGTCAGGAAAAGGTGGAGAGCCTCCTTCCCTACGTAGGCTATCAGAAAGTGAAGCTCGTGGATGGGAAGGTTGTGAAGGAATGTCCTGAAACGATGTTGGATTGCAGCGCCATCGCCAAAGGATATGGTGTGGACGCTGTGGGCAAATATCTGGAAAGTCAGGGGGTGAAGAACTACATGGTGGAGATTGGAGGCGAAGTGCGTGTGAGAGGCTTGAATCCGAAAGGAGAACTCTGGCATGTGGGCATCAACAAGCCCAACGACGACCCCACCAACCTCAACAACGAGATAGAGGAGGTGCTTCAGCTCACCCAGCGTTCGATGGCCACCTCTGGCAACTACCGCAACTTCTACGAGAAGGACGGCAAGAAATACGCTCACACCATCGACCCCAGAACGGGCTATCCTGTGCAACACAGCATCCTCTCCTCCACCGTGTTGGCAGAGGATTGCGCCACAGCCGACGCCTACGCCACCTCGTTCATGGTGATGGGATTGGACAGAGCAAGAACCTTGCTGGCCAAACATCCTGAATTGACAGCCTTCTTCATCTATTCGGATGAGAATGGCGAGATGAAGGAGTGGTACACGGAGAGCCTCAAGGAGATGATTGTGGGGAAGTAAGGTTGAGAGTTGACAGTTGAGAGTTGACTGTTTATCGATTAAATAAAAGGAGAATCGATGGAATTGACCATGTTTGAACGACTGCTTCAGTTGCCGTTATTTCAGGGGCTTACCCAACTGGAAATAGCGGACGTGATGTCGCATGTTCGTCTGGACTTTGCCAACTACCATCGAGGCGATGAGGTGGTGATGCAGGATGATGCATGCCGAGCCCTCGTCTATATCATCAGCGGCGAGATGACCGCTGAATACCGCGACCCCAAGGGACGTTTCACCCTGACGGAGCATCTGCCCAACCTCAAGGTGATTGAACCCTACAACATGTTTGGAATGCACCAGAAATACTCTCGCACCTACACTTTCTCCACCGATGGAACCACACTCACCATCGACAAGCCCATGGTGCTGAAGAACCTCATGGCGAACAACATCATCAGGATCAACCTCATGAACATCACCAGCAACAAGTATCAGCAGACCATGCGGATGGTGTGGAACTTTCCTGACGAGACGGTGTGGCAGAAGATTGTCAAGTTCCTCCTCACCTACTCCATCGTTCCCAAGGGGAAGAAGGACGTCATAATGAAAATGACGGACTTGGCAGACATCATCCACGAGACCCGCCTGAACGTGTCTGGCGTACTGAACGAGATGCAGAAGCAAGGGCTGATGACGCTGCAACGGGGTGGTTTCACCATTCACGAACTACAAAACCTCTATCGATAACGAACTCAAATGCACAAGAACATGAATCCGTTTTACACTACATACGAATACATCCCCTTTGACAAAATCCAAGAGACTGACTACGAGCCAGCCATGATGAAGGGGATTGAGGAGGAGGATCAGGAGATTGACAAGATTGTCAACAATCCTGAAGCCCCCACCTTCGAGAACACCATCGAAGCCCTCGAATCGACAGGAGAACTCTTGGCAAGGGTGACAGAGGTGTTCTTCAACCTGCTCAGCGCCGAAACAACCGATTTCCTCGACGAACTGGCACAGAAGATGTCGCCCATCCTCTCAGAGCACTCCAACAACATCACGCTGAACGAAGGCCTGTTCCGTCGTGTGAAAGCCGTGTATGACGACCATGCCAAAGATGATTTCGCACGTCTCAACGCCGAACAGAAGATGCTCCTCACCAAGAGTTATGAAGGGTTTGTGCGCAATGGTGCCAATCTGCCTGACGACAAGAAGGAGCAACTGCGCAAGCTTTCAGCTGAACTGGGCGTACTCTCCTTGCAGTTCTCACAGAACAAACTGAAGGACACCAACGACTTCACCCTCCATATCACGGATGAGAAAGACCTGGCAGGACTGCCCGAGAGTGCCATCGATTTGGCTCGACATGCAGCCAAGGAGAAGAATATGGAAGGCTATGTGTTCACGCTTCAAGCCCCCTCCTACTCCCCTTTCCTCACCTACTCTGCCCGTCGTGAACTGAGGCAACAGATGTATATGGCCTACAACACGATGTGTACGCACGACAACGCCAACAACAACGTGGAGATTGTGGGGAAGCTGGTCAACCTGCGTCGTGAATTGGCACAACTGTTAGGTTTCAACACCTACGCCGACTATGCCCTTGCACATCGCATGGCAGAGAAGTCGGAGAACGTGTACAACCTCCTCAACAGCCTGATTGAAGCCTATATGCCAACAGCCCAGGAGGAGGTGAAGGCTGTGGAAGACCTCTACTATCAGGAGAACCACCTCAACCCCGCAGAACTGTCAGCAGATGCCCCCAAGCGCTTCATGCCCTGGGACTTCCCCTACTATGCCAACAAACTGAAGGAGAGCCAATTCAATATCAACAGCGAAATGCTTCGCCCCTACTTCGAGCTCTCGAAAGTGAAGCAGGGTGTCTTCGGATTGGCCACACGCCTCTATGGCATCACCTTCCGCAAGAATCCAAATGTGCCCGTCTATCATCCTGATGTGGAGGCCTACGATGTGCTGGATCAGGATGGCAGTTATCTGGCGCTCTTCTATTGCGACTTCCATCCCCGAGCCTCAAAGAAGTCGGGTGCTTGGATGACCTCGTACAAGGAGCAATGGAAAGAGAAGGATGGCACCAACTCACGTCCACAGGTGTCCATCGTCATGAATCTCTCCAAACCTACCGACACCAAGCCGGCTTTGCTCACATTGGGCGAAGTGGAAACCTTTTTGCATGAGTTTGGGCATTCGCTTCATGGCATCTTTGCCAACACCACCTATCGCACCCTCTCAGGCACCAACGTCTATTGGGATTTCGTAGAGCTGCCATCCCAGTTCATGGAGAACTACAGCATCGAGAAGGACTTCCTCAACACCTTCGCCAGCCACTATGAGACGGGCGAACCCATCCCACAAGACCTGCTCGACCGCATCACAGCCAGCCGCAATTTCAACGTGGCCTACGCTTGCATGCGTCAAGTCAGTTTCGGCTTGCTCGACATGGCCTTCTATACGATGACAGACGCCTTCCAGACAAACCTCTTCGACTTCGAGCGTCAGGCATGGAGTCGCACCCAAGTGCTGCCACAAGTCGACGGCACTTGCATGACGGTGCAATTCTCCCACATCATGGCAGGGGGCTACTCCGCTGGTTACTACAGCTACAAATGGGCAGAAGTGCTCGATGCCGATGCCTTCTCGCTGTTCAAGCAACGGGGAATCTTCGATGCAGAAACGGCACGTTCTTTCCGCGAGAACATCCTGTCACGAGGGGGCACAGAACAGCCCATGACCCTCTACAAGCGCTTCCGTGGACAAGAACCCACCATCGATGCCTTGCTCCGTCGCAACGGCATCAGAAAATGAGAGCGTCACAACGAATTGAGGTCGTCATAACGATATAACGTAATAACGTCATAACGAACATAATTAAAACAATATGCAAAAAAGAAAACTGATCATAGCCCCTCTGTTGCTTTCCTTGCTCACCCTCTTCTCGTGCAACAAGGAGGATGACATCGAGACCATCTTCGTGGGCAGAACATGGTACATGAACGGTGCCACCATCAATGGTTTGAAACTGAACAGCGACATCAAGAACTTCTACACCGAAGCGGGAGATGCTGCTTACTACATCACGTTCAGTCAGACAACCTTCCGAGGTGCCCTATCCCACGATGTCACCTTCTCTGGCACATGGCAGGCAGACGGCAAGCGTCAGACCATCACGCTGAATTTCACCCAGAGTCCATCGGCTGACAGCACCTTCGACAAAGACCTGTATCACATCCTGTCCGACATCACCTCCTACGAGAGTGGCGCAGACTTCCTTACGCTGAAGAAGGACAATTCCAACCTGATACGACTGGCTGACTCACGCACCAAAGTATATAATTGACATGACAGAACAAGAACTGAAACAATATCGTCTCGACCTCCGATACATCCGCATGGCACGCATCTGGGCAGAAAACTCCTATTGCAAGCGTCGTCAGGTCGGAGCACTCGTGGTCAAGCACAAGGCCATCATCTCCGATGGCTACAACGGCACGCCATCCGGCTTCGAGAACATCTGCGAGGATGACAACAACGTCACCAAGCCCTATGTGCTCCATGCCGAGGCCAACGCCATCACCAAGCTGGCACGCAGCCACAACTCCAGCGATGGTGCCACCCTCTACGTCACCGCCTCGCCCTGCATCGAATGTGCCAAGCTCATCATCCAGGCAGGCATCAAGCGCGTAGTCTATTCCGAGCACTATCGCCTCGAAGATGGCATCAAACTGCTCCAGCGAGCCAACATCAATGTAGAATACCTCAACCCCGACGAACAAGATGAGCAATAACATCAACCGAAACAACCGCTGGGTGCCCATCATCATTGCTGTCAGCGTCATCGCAGGCATCATCATCGGCACCTTCTTTGCCAACCGCTTTGCTGGCAACCGGCTCAACATCATCAACACCTCCTCCAACAAGCTCAACGACTTGCTCCATATCATCGACGACCAATATGTCGATACCGTTGACATTGCCAACATCGTGGAGCAATCGATGCCCAAGATTCTCGAGGAGTTAGACCCCCACTCCAGCTACATCTCTGCCAAGGATGCCAAGACGGCCAACGACGACCTGAAAGGTTCCTTCAGCGGTGTGGGCATCCAGTTCGTCATCCGCGAGGACACCGTCCGCATCACGGGCATCATCAAGGGAGGCCCTTCCGAGAAAGTGGGCATCCTGGCAGGCGACAAGATCATCTCTGTCGATGGCAAACCCTACGTGGGCAAGGAAGTCACCAACGAGGAGACCCTCCACCGCCTCAAGGGCGAGAAGGGCACGAAAGTGAAGATAGGCATCCTTCGTCACGGACAACAGAAACCCCTCTCGTTCACCGTCGTTCGAGGCGACATCCCCCTCAAGAGCGTCGATGCCACCTATATGATCAACAAAGAACTGGGTTACATCAAAATCAAGAACTTTGGCGAGACCACCTACGCCGAGCTGCTCACCTCGCTCGCCGAGTTGGAGGTGGAAGGCTTCCAAGGGCTGGTCGTCGACCTACGTGGCAACGGAGGTGGTTACCTCTCCTCTGCCATCCAGATGGTCAATGAGTTCCTCCCCAAGAACCGCCTCATCGTCTATACCCAAGGTCGCCGTTCACGCCGCGAGGAATTCAGAAGCGACGGACGCGGTTCCTATCAGGATCTCCCCATCATCGTGCTCATCGACGAGACCACAGCCTCAGCCGCCGAAATCTTCTCAGGCGCCATTCAGGACAACGACCGAGGCATCATCGTGGGACGCCGTTCCTTCGGCAAGGGACTCGTGCAACAACCCATCGAGTTCTCCGACGGTTCCCTCATCCATCTCACCATTGCCCGCTACTACACCCCCTCAGGCCGATGCATCCAGAAACCCTACGTCAAGGGACAGCCCAAGGAGTATGAGATGGATCTCATCACCCGTTACGAGCGTGGTGAGTTCTTCAGCCAAGACAGCATCCGGCAGACAGGCGAGGCCTACAAGACCAGCATCGGGCGCACCGTCTATGGCGGTGGTGGCATCATGCCCGACTACTTCGTGGCAGAAGACACCGTCGGCCTCACCCCCTACTACACCGAGTGCGTGACCAAGGGCACGGTGGCTCAGTTCTGCTTCGAATACACCGACAACAACCGCGACAAGCTTCAGGCATACACCAATGCCGCCGACCTCGAGAAATACCTGCGCCGCCAAGGACTCGTCGACCAGTTCATCCGCTATGCCGACGCCAAAGGCATCCTGCGCCGCAACAACATGATCGTCAAGTCACAACACCTTTTCGAGCAAGCCATCTACGGCAGCATCATCTACAACATGCTCGAGATGAGCGACTACGTGCAGTATCTCAACCGAGACGACCTCACCATGGCAAAAGCCATCCAACTCTTCAAGGCAAAACAAACAAAACCTACACTCAATGAACAAACAGACACTCCGGCAACTGATTCGCGAACGAAAAAGGCAGCATACCGCCGAGGCACTTTGGGGCTTCAGCCAAAGCATCACCCGCTCACTGCTTGAGCGCATCGAAAACGAGGATGGCATCCGCACCATCCTCCTCTACCATTCCCTGCCCGATGAGGTCAACACCCACAACCTCATCCGCACCTTGTATGCACAAGGAAAGACCATCATCCTGCCCACCGTCTCAGGCGAAGACCTCACCCTCCACATCTACGAGGGCGAATCCTCCCTCGCCACAGGCACCTCCTACGGCATTCAGGAGTCCATCGGTCCCCTCTTCACCGACTATGCCAGCATCGACCTCGCGCTCATCCCTGGCATGGCCTTCACCCTGATGGGCGACCGTCTCGGACGAGGCAAAGGCCACTACGACCGTCTCCTTCCCCGTCTCTCCTGTCCCTTCATCGGCCTTGCCTTTCCCTTCCAAATCGTACCCCATATCCCCACAGAAAAACACGACATCCGCATGACAGATGTCGTGACCGTGTAAGAGTTCCGGCGCAAACGCCCGTCAATCGACTATCGACTTTTCGACTTTTTTTACAACATCTCGATCGCGTCATAGAACAGTCCATACTCTAATTTGTAGTTGCTTTC
>CAJOGQ010000044.1 GCA_905234125.1 uncultured Bacteroidaceae bacterium
CCGAACTGCTACACGGTTCTGAATTGGAACACCAGATAGACCGTTACCAGTTCTTCTCCTACTTCTTCACCGAGACACTTCGAATGGAACCCGACGAATGGCTCTGCATCACACAGCTGGTCATTCAGATGCGTCAGGAGGTGCAGACACACGACGACTCGCCATCATTGAGAAGTGTCCTGTTGGGTTATCTGCACCTGATTTTGGAATACTGCAACCGCATTTATTTGCGTCAGATTTCGGAAGACGACAAAGACGGCAACGACGTGCTCAAACGCTTTCACAACCTGCTGCAGACCTATTTCCGCGAAAATCGCCAACTGTCGCAAGGCTTGCCTACCGTTGCTTGGTGCGCCTCCCAGCTAGCCTATTCGCCCCGTTATTTTGGCGACATCGTCCACACGGCCACGGGCGGCACAGCCATCGGCTATATACATAAATATATAATAAATCAGGCGAAAAGTCTGCTGATGCAAGGTCATAACATCAGCGAGACTTCCCGCCTGTTGGGTTTCGATTTTCCTCACCACTTCACCCGCCTTTTCAAGCGCATGACGGGTATCACACCCAGCGAGTTTATACGAAAATGAGAAACGAAGTATCTCTCTTCGGACATAATGGAGTTTGTCGAATTTTATCCAGTTAATAAAATATTTACTGCCGAAATGACTTTCATAGTTGTTTTGCGAAAATTTAGAAAAACTCCGTCGATTTGCAGAAAACTTACATTTAGGCGAGTTCTCTTTCTATACCACAGAAGTTAACTCAAAATGAAATGTTTTTCATGAAAACGTTTTTCAGTCAAAAGGAAAGTGGAATGAGAAGGGGAGAGTATAAATTGGTTCATCTTCAGTAAAAAGAAAAATGTGAATTTTGGGAAACATCAAGCCGTTTCATTCGGCAAAGTTTAGGTTTACGTTTATTCATGTATAGATACTTGCAATTCTAAACTTAAAAGCTAAACCTTCAATCTCCAGCTTTGGGTTTACAATACCTTTTCTTAGCCACCGACCCAACGCCTTTGAGGCTCGGCCTCAACGCCCTTGAGGTACCAGCGTTGGGTCTATAAAAACGGTTCATCCGACAAAATGTTGACCAAATGAAGTTGAACCCTAAAAAGATTAAGATTTGAAAATGAATGATTTTGTTACATAAGTGATTATTCATGCAAAAGAATACGAGTCAGCAACGTGCAGAACGTGCAGAATGCACGAAAAATGCACCCAAAATGTTGACCAGTCCTTATGTAAGTATCTGATAATCAGTATGGTTTCCCCAAAATTAGCCGCCGCCCAGGCAGCTGTTGAGGAATAATCGAAAGATGCTGAAAATTAGTGAAATACGAGGCAAGTACTTGGTGAACAGGTACTTGCCTCGGTTCTTTTCTGCACGTTATTTATTCCTTGAACTGATAGCAACCAGCATCCGGGTTTGCTCCACGCTCTATTCCATTCATGTCGGTGGGGTAGAGCGTGGCGTATTCATAGGCTCCCTTGCCACGTGCCACGCTGAGTGTGTCGAGACGGAAATCATAGATGTAGGCATGGGTGTCGATGGTCTTGAAGTTTGTGGTTTTGTAGGTGGCCGAGTCCTTCGATTCTTCCGTGCAGTGGCTGAAATAGGTTCCGTCACTCGTGTCCGTCAGCAAGACGCAGTTGTGGAAGTGGATGTTGAGTTCCAGGTTGCCAGGATTTCCATACACTTCATCGTTGGCATAGCCCGTAATGAAGCAGTTGTAGAAATTGGCCGATTCCACCAGATGTTCTTCATCGTCGAGATAGTTGCTCACCGACAGGGCGTGTCCCCTATCTGCCAGCCAAGGATAGAATTGTGCGATTGTGCAATGGATGAAGTCAGCTGTACCACCATATATGCTCACGCAGTCATCCTTGGTGTTGGATACTTGTGTATTGGCAACCAGCGCTTTGGCATCTTGCAGATAGAGTCCATATCCAGCCACATTGTGGATGATGGAGTTCGTGATGCTTACATTCCCTTCGATTCCTTCGCATAAGATGCCATAATTACCGCTGTGGATGTCGGCATGGTTGATGGTGCAACCTTTGCAGGAAGCCGTCAACTGTATACCTCCCCACTGATTCTCCAGGCGGTCGTAGGGTAGGTAATCAAACATCTTGTCCAATCGATCACCTCGCAGGGTGACAGGTTTCTCTTGCGTGCCATCAATCTTCAGCGTTCCATGTACAATCAGGCTGGCACCATTGTGGAAGTAGAGAGTCGTACCTGCTGAGAGTGTCAGGGTTGCGTCTTTTCCAACTACCAGACTATCATACACCACACGTGGCAATTCATCGGGCGTAAAGGTCTGATCGTCCTTCAGCACTTCTCCTTTCATCGCCTTCATGTTTTGTCCTGAAGCCTCCAGAATCACCCTCTGCTGTTTGCCGCTCTCGAGCGTGAACACGATGGCATCCCTGACAAAAGTCGGCTCCATCGATGAATTTTCAGGCAGGTTCACCTTTACAAACACGCATACGCTGTCCTTGTGCAACACCTGCACATCACTGACCGTGGTACCGTTTTGTCCGTCCACATTCATCAGGAATCCCGATGTGCTCTTCGATTCCAATTCCACGCGGGCGATGCGCACTCCCTTGTCATGCCGGTTGTACACTTGAAAGCGTTGTGTGGTCGAGATGACGCCAGTAAACACCGTGTCAAATCGGATGGTGTCTTCGCTGAAAGCCAGCAGGGCATTGCCATCGGTGGTGAAGGTTTCATCATCATTGCACGACGAGAGCAGGGCAGGGAAGAGCAGTGTCACGATTGCCCCCATGATGTATGTCAATGTGTTTCTTCTCATATAATATATAATAAAGAGTGAACCATTCTTATAAACGAATGATTCACCCCATTTATTGTATGTCAGTCAGGATTTATGCCTGAGCCTTGAGCATTGCGTCGATGTTGGCAGCGGCCTTGCGACCGTCACCCATGGCGAGGATGACAGTAGCGCCACCACGCACGATGTCGCCACCGGCGAAGATGGTTGGGATGTTCGACTGCATCTGATCGTTCACGGCGATTGTGTTCTTGCGACCCAGTTCGAGACCTTCCACTGACTTCGGAACGAGCGGATTGGGCGATACACCCACAGCCACGATGGCCATGTCGATGTCGCGCGTCACAATCTTACCTTCCACAGGGATTGGGGAGCGGCGGCCTGAAGCATCAGGCTCGCCCAGTTCCATCACTTGCAGTTTCACCTGAGTGACGTTGCCCTTCTCGTCGGCGATGTATTCGATAGGATTGTGGAGCGTGAGGAACTCGATGCCCTCTTCTTTGGCGTGCTTCACCTCTTCCACACGGGCTGGCATTTCAGCCTCACTGCGACGGTAGGCGATGAATACATGCTCGGCACCCAGGCGCTTGGCTGTACGGCAAGAGTCCATAGCCGTGTTGCCACCGCCGACCACCATCACGCTCTTGGCCTTCACGATAGGCGTGTCAGAAGCAGGGTTGCTGGCGTCCATCAGGTTCACGCGAGTGAGGTACTCGTTCGATGACATGATGCCCACCGAGTTCTCGCCAGGAATGCCCATGAAGTTTGGCAGACCTGCGCCAGAAGCCACGAAAATGGCCTTGTAGCCTTCCGCTTCTAGTTGCTGGATGGTGATGGTCTTGCCCACGATGCAGTCTTTCACGAAGCTCACACCAATCTTGCGGAGGTTGTCGATTTCCACATCCACGATGGCATTGGGCAGACGGAATTCAGGAATACCATACTTGAGCACACCGCCAATCTCGTGCAGAGCCTCAAACACCGTCACCTCATAGCCAGCCTTGGCCAAGTCGCCGGCACAAGACAGACCAGCAGGGCCAGAACCCACGATGGCCACTTTCTTGCCGTTCTTCGGAGCGCACTCTGGCAGAGCCATCTTGCCCGATTGACGTTCGAAGTCAGCGGCGAAACGCTCCAGATAGCCGATGGCAACGGGTTTGTGACCCATCTTCACGTGGATACACTTGCTCTCGCACTGCTTCTCCTGTGGACATACACGACCGCAGACAGCAGGCAGGGCGCTGGTGGCCTTGAGCACCTTGGCGGCCTCGAGGAACTGGCCACGCTCGATGTTCTTCACAAACGATGGAATATTGATGTTGACAGGGCAGCCCTCCATGCAAGAAGGCTTGGCGCAGTCGAGACAACGCTTCGATTCGGTCAGAGCCTGCTCCACGGTGAGACCCTGGTTCACCTCCTCCGTGCGAGTGGTGGCACGATAGACAGGATCCAGTTCGTTCATCACGCAACGCTCAATCTCACCACGCTCCTTGGCCTTCATGCCGCCAAACAGCTCCTTGCGCCAGGGGGCATTGCGGTCGGTGAGCTCAGCCAGGGGCGTGTCAGTAGTCATGCCCGATGCATCAGCGACAGCCTCCTTCTTCTGAGCGGCAGCCACACTCTCCACGTGCTCCTCCAGTTTCTTCATCTCCTCCAGCTCCTGAGGCTTGAAGGCACCCATGCGCTTGAACATCTCGTCGAAGTCCACCTCGTGGCCGTCGAACTCAGGACCATCCACGCAGACGAACCTCGTCTTGCCACCCACCGTGATGCGGCAGGCACCGCACATGCCAGTGCCGTCCACCATGATGGTGTTCAGCGACACATCCGTAGGCACATTATATTTCTTAGTCAACAAACAGCAGAACTTCATCATGATGGCAGGACCAATGGCGAAGCACTTGTCCACCTTTTCGCGCTGAATCACCTGCTCGATGCCGACCGTCACCACGCCCTTCTGGCCATACGAACCGTCGTCTGTCATGATGATCACCTCGTCGGAATGCTTCCTTACCTCGTCCTCCAGAATGATGAGCTCCTTCGTGCGGCCAGCCAGCACAGAGATGACCTTGTTGCCCGCAGCCTTCAGAGCCTTGATGATCGGGAGCATGGGAGCCACACCCACGCCGCCGCCGGCACAAACCACGGTGCCGAACTTCTCGATGTGAGTGGCCTGACCCAGCGGACCCACCACATCCGTGATGTAGTCGCCCTCGTTCAGGTTGCAGAGTTTGGTGGAAGAATAGCCCACCTTCTGCACCACCAGCGTGATGGTGCCAGCTTCGATGTCGCTGTCAGCGATAGTGAGAGGCATGCGTTCGCCCTGTTCGCCCACGCGAACGATGACGAAATGACCAGCCTTACGGGATTTCGCGATGAGAGGTGCTTCAACCACGAGTTTGAAGACCTTCTCGCTGAACTGTTCTCTCTTAACAATCTTATTCATAATGATATTTCTTATTGTGTAAATAGTATCTTTTTACCACGTATAGATGTCAAAAACGGTGCAAAGTTACAAAATAATGCCGTAAGAGCCATACAAATTGTCAAAGAATCGCCCGATTCCCATTAAAATCGTCAGTTTCATATAGAAAAAAGGAACAAAGCCTCGCGTATTTGATGAAAGGAGCGGTTATTAGAAAGAAAATCGATTGTCCATATCCCCCAAAAACTCCCGTTTTGTTTTTCATTGGGAAGGACAGTTAATCGGTTAATTTTTTGTTTTTGGATTCTCACTCTTCCCAGCGGAACACGCTACCGTTGCGTCGGGCTGGGTCGGGACCAGCGAAGTCCATGGAGTATGGGCTTCCGGTGGTGGGCGACTTGCCGATGTAGCGGTGGTTCCTCAGCGAATAGAGCATGAATTGTTGATTGAGGTAGTCTTGCCAAAGGAAGACCTCGGCTTCGTTGGCATCGGCGGTGAAACGGACGTCACCAGCTAACCCCTCACCATAGACCTTGATGTAGCGGCCATCGACGCATTGGAGCGCTACGAGGCCATTGCCACGGTCGATGAGCTGGAACTGGGTGCGCTCGCTCTTGTCGTTGGCGCCTGTGTCGTAGAGGAGGCCGTGGGGGTCACAGATGGCGGGTCGGCCTGTGGCGAGGTTGATGATGCGGAAGGTCTTGCCGAAGGGGATGTTCTTGGAGCGGTCGGCCATCGGTTCCTCGACGGTGAAATTATCGAACTCGGCATAGCCGCCTTGCTTACCTGACACATTGAAGGCGAAGAGGGCATGGCGTGAGCCCTGGAAGGTGATGAGTTGGTAGGAGAGGGGCATCATGCGGCCGAGGGTCTGGAAGTTGGTGCCATCGGTGGAATAGGCGTATTGAGCCTGGTCGTTGTCGTAGTCGCCGATGGAGCGGAGCCAAATCTTTCCGTTGGGTAAAGCAACAGATACGGACACGGTGTCGTTGGTCAGTTGTTCGAAGCATTGGAGGGTGTAGGTCTTGGTGTCGTTGCCCATCACGATGCCTATCCATGAGCAGGGCACGTTGATGTTGCCAAGACCAGCCACGTCTCCTGGCTTGAGACCCTTGACGGAAAGTTCGACGGTGGCGATGGATTGAGGACCGATGACACGCTGGGTGAGCGTGTTGCGTGCCCACATCAGTTGTTCAGCAGGCATGGAGTTGAGACGTAGTTTCCCGCTTTTCAGACTCCACATCTTGTCGTCAGGGTTGTGGTTCCACTGCCAGACACGGCCTAATTGCTTGCCGTCGAAGTTGTCGGAGCGGTTGTAGGGGGCATGGGGCGTCTCGTTGGGGGTATCTATACCATAGTGGCCATGTGCTGTTCCGGGCTTGAACCATGTTCTTGGTACACGGCCGTAGTTGCCTTCGAATCCAATCATGGGCCAGCCGTCCTTCCAGGTCATGGGCATGAGGCAGACGGTGCGACCGATGGAGTGGAAGTCCTGCATCATGAGTGCCCACCATGTGCCGTCGTTGAACTGCACGATGCCGCCTTGATGGGCGTTGGTGCAGGCGGTGGCATCTTTGTCGAGAGGACCAAGCGCGAATTTCGTGCCGTCCTCGCCAATGCGGTATTTCGTTCCACGGGGCACTTGAGTAAGCGATGCGGCATGATAGCCGTAGGTCTCGTCGGCAGTGATGACGCGTGTCTCGTAGGGTCCCCAAATGCTCTTGGAACGCGAGCAGAGCGTGCGGCCGTTGGGACGGTAGTCGGTGGAGATGAGATAGTACATGCCGTTGATCTTGTACATGTGGTGCCCTTCACCCACGCCGTTCCCTTCAGGAATGATGACACGATCTGTACCTTCGATAGGACCGCTCATGTCGGGCTTCAGTTCCGTGCAGTGTACCTCGCCGTACTTGTGGATGGCATAAATCTTACCGTCGTCGTCGAAAAGTACAGAGAGGTCGTAGATGTTGCCCTGCATATTGTGATGCTCCCACGGGCCATGGATGTCCTTTGCCGTGTAGCATTGCAAGCCCTTGCCGTTGATGTTCGAGAAGACGTAGAACTGTCCGTTGGCATAGCGGATGGCAGGAGCCCAGATGCCCTGGCCGTAAATCTCCTTGTGGTTCTTCAGCGAGAAAGCCTCATCGTCGAAGTCGAAGCGGTCGAAGCAATAGGAGATGTTCTCCCAGTTCACAAGGTCTTTGGAGTGAAGGATAACCAATCCTGGCACCGTGTGCATCGTTGTGCCCGCCAGATAGTAATCATCGCCCACCCGCAGGATGTCAGGGTCGGAGAACTCGTCGTAGAAAAGTGGATTGGTGAATGTCCCGTTGCCGTTGTCAGCAGTCCAGGATTTCGTCTGCGCGTTCATGCCCAGGCATGTCGCCAGCGTGAGTAGTAAAGCCGTTAGTTGTCGCATAATACATTAAATATGTGTATAAAGTTATATGTGGACAAAGTTACTGCTTTCTGCCGGAATGACCAAACAACTCCCTCATTTTTCATCGTTCTTACAATAAAAAACTTGAATTAGGCTCAAAAACAGGTGGTGATGAATGAACTATAACGCAAAGTGGCGCACCCGATGATCGAGTGCGCCACTTGATGTTGGACTATGTGGTGAATTTATTTGGCGTCCTTGTAGTACTTCTTGTACTTGGCTGCCTCAGCGGTCTGCTGGGTGTTGTTGTAGAGGACGTAGAGGGATTCGCCCCAGAGGTCTGGATCGTCAGGATTCTCTGTCTCGAGCTGCTTGAAGAGGCGGAGTGCTTCGTCAAGGTCTTCCTTCTTCGAACCGTTGGTCATGGCTTGCATCCATGCGGAACGGGCGGCCATGAGGAGGCACTTGGGATCGTCTGGGAATTTCTCCTTGGCTGCGAGGAAGATGGCTTTTGCGCCAAGGTAGTCCTTGTCCTCGAAAGCAATCTGACCCTCCATGAGGTAGGCGTTGATGGCGCCATCGACGTCGCTGAACTCTTCCTTGACTGTCTGTGCGGCCTTCTTGAAGCCTTCCTTGTCGCCCTTCGTGTAGAGGTTCTGCATGAGAATCAGAGCGAAGTTGGCACGGAGGTCTCTCTGCTCAGGGTCGTTCTTGAGGGCTTCGATGCCTTCCTGCAGGTATTGGTTCTGCTTGACAGCGTCCTTGTCACGATAGTAGTTGGAGAGGGACTGATAGGCCACGCCCTTGTACTTGGTGTCCATGAGGTCTTTGTAAACGGCGATGATCTTTTCCTCTGATGTGCCAGGAATGTTGTAGTAGGACTGTGCACGGAATGCCTTAGCATAGGTGATCCAGTCGGCGAGGCTCTCATGCTTGAAGTCCTTCATGAGGTGTGACTTCTGCATGGTGTTGAGGAAGAGCTCTGAGTACTGGGCACCCTTCTTGAGGTCTTCGGGCGCATCGCTGTTGGAGTAGTTCTGCGAGGCTTGGAGAACCTGTGTGGCGATGTTGACGCCAATCACCTGATAGGTCTGGTGGTTCTTGGCAACTTCTTCTGGCTTGGCCTTGGGGTCGAGCACGATGAGGGAGTCGTATTTCTGGCAGTAGTTGAGCAGTTTGAGGGATTCCTCGAGGAAATTCTTCTTCAACTGTTCATTCTCAGGATCAGCTTTCACTTCGTTGTCCTGCTTCTTGAAATACTCAAACGCGATGTCGGCGGCCACTTTCCATGCCTCGGCATTGTCTTTGGTGTATTGGTTGGCTACGGCTGACTCAGCGAGTTCACGTGCTGTGGCCAGTTTCTCGAAGTCAGTCTCCTTGCGTCCGTACTGGGCGTTGGGGATGGACATCTCGAAGGTTGACTTTGCTTTCTTGAGCGTAGATTCAGCCTCTTTCATGGCTGCCTTCTGTGCTTTGAGGGCTTCCTTGTCCTGTGCCAGTGCGGAACCGCTGATCAGGAGGAGTCCTACCATCATCAAAACTAACTTTTTCATAAATGATCAGGTTTTAAAAAGTTTATAAATCAGGTTAATTTTATTCATTATTGTTTGTCTCAGATGCTTCGGGTGCTTCTGCATTCTCGTCGCTGATGTCTTCTGGCTCATCGTAGTGCTCGACCACGCAGACAGAACTGATGACGTCGTTGCGCTTCTGAATGTCAATCAGCTTGACGCCCTGGGTGTTGCGCGAAGACTTCTTGATGTCCTTCACCGCCAGACGAATTGTCACACCGCTCTTGTTGATGATCATGATGTCTTCATCCTCCATCACCTTCTTGATGGCTACGAGCTTGCCCGTGCGCTCTGTGATGTTGATGGTCTTGACACCCTTTCCGTTGCGGTTGGTGATGCGGTATTCAGCGATGGTGGAGCGCTTGCCGATTCCCTTTTCTGAGAGGACAAGGATGGTCGGCATGTCGGGATAGAGATCCTCGCCGTCTTCCGTCGTCTCAGCATTGGCCTCAGCCTCCTCGTCGTAGCCTTCGGGCTTGGTGAGGGCTATCATGCCCACCACTTCGTCATTCTCGTCTTCGTCCAGACGGATAGCCTTCACGCCTGTCGCACTACGTCCCATGTTGCGGACGGTGCTCTCGTTGAAGCGGATGGCGCGACCGTTGTGGTTGGCGATGAGAATCTCGTCCTTGCCACTGGTCAGGAGCACCTCTACCACCTCGTCGCCTTCGTTCAGGTTGATGGCAATGATGCCGTTTGTGCGTGGACGTGAGTAGTTGACGAAAGCTGTCTTCTTGATGACACCTTGACGGGTGCAGAAGATGAGGTTGTGCGAGTTCACCCATTCCTCGTCGTTGATGTTCTCGATGCAGATGAAGGCTGTCACCTTGTCGTCGCTGTCGATGTTGAGCAAGTTCTGGATGGCACGACCCTTGTCTGTGCGCGAACCCTCTGGGATGTTATAGACCTTCATCCAGTAGCAACGACCCTTCTGGGTGAAGAACATCATGGTGTTGTGCGTGTTGGCAGGATAGATGAACTCTATGAAGTCCTTGTCACGTGCCGTTCCGCCCTTCACGCCGATGCCACCACGAGCCTGGGTGCGGAACTCCGTGAGGGTGGTGCGCTTGATGTAGCCGAGGTGGCTCACGGTCACCACCACGTCCTCCTTGGCATAGAACTGCTCTGGGTCGAAGTTTTCGCTGGCAGTCACGTCGATTTCTGTCTTGCGCTCGTCGCCCCACTTTTCCTTCACCTCAAGGAGTTCGTCCTTCATCACCTTCTTGCACAGTTCTGGGTCATCCAGAATCTGCTGGAGATATTCAATCAGCTTCATCAGGTCGTCATACTCAGTATGCAGTTTCTCCTGCTGCAGACCCGTCAGCTGGCTGAGTCGCATTTCCACTACATACTTCGCCTGTGCTTCATCGAATCCGAAGCGCTCCATCAATCGTGATTGAGCCTCAAGCGGTGTCTTTGATGACTTGATGATCTGTACCACCTCGTCAATGTTGTCGCTGGCGATGATGAGGGCTTCGAGCAAGTGTGCACGCTCTTCTGCTTTTTGCTTGTCGTACTTCGTGCGACGGATCACCACGTCGTGGCGGTGGTTGACGAAATAGCGGATGCAGTCCTTCAGCGAGAGTTGCTTTGGACGGCGGTCAGCAATGGCGATGCAGTTCACAGCAAAGGTGCTCTGCAGGTCGGTCAGTTTGAAGAGCTTGTTGCGCACCACGTTAGCGTTGGCCTCGCGCTTGATGTCGATGACGATGCGCATGCCCTCGCGGTCAGATTCATCGTTCACGTTGCTGATGCCATCAATCTTCTTCTCGTTCACCAGCGCGGCAATCTTCTTGATGAGTTCCGACTTGTTCACGTTGTATGGAATCTCGCTCACGACGATCTTGTCGTGCGTGCCTTCTGATTCAATCTCCGTCTTCGAACGAACCACAATACGGCCACGGCCAGTCTCGTAAGCTTCCTTGATGCCGTCCACACCACAGATGATGCCACCAGTCGGGAAGTCCGGTCCCTTGATGTACTGCATCAAGTCTGTGCTCGTCAGTTCAGGGTTGTCGATGTAAGCCACACATCCGTCGATGACTTCGCTCAGGTTGTGGGTGGGAATGTTCGTCGCCATACCGACGGCGATACCTGTTGCGCCATTCACCAAGAGATTGGGGATGCGGGTGGGGAGCACAGTAGGTTCCTTCTCTGAGTTGTCGAAGTTGTCCACCATGTCCACGGTCTCCTTGTCGATATCCTGAAGCATAGCCTCACCAATCTTGCTGAGGCGCGCCTCCGTGTAACGCATGGCCGCAGCACCGTCACCATCGACTGAACCGAAGTTACCTTGTCCATCTACCAGCGTGTAACGCATGGCCCAAGGCTGAGCCAGACGAACAAGTGCACCGTACACAGATGAGTCGCCGTGTGGGTGCAAGTGACCCAGCACGTCACCCACAATACGGGCGCACTTCACCGTTGGTTTGTCAGAAGTGTTGCCGTGCTTGTCCATCGAATAGAGGATGCGTCGGTGCACGGGCTTGAAACCGTCACGAACTTCAGGAAGGGCACGAGCCACAATCACCGACATGGAGTAGTCGATGTAGCTCTTCTTCATCGTTTCGTTAATCTCAACTTTAATGATTCTGTCTAAATCTTCCATTGATTATAATTGAATGTTATGAATATTTGCTGTCTATATTAAATATGTGGACAAAGTTACAGCTTTCTGATGGAATGACCAAACAAGTCCATCAATTTTAACCCTTCTTAAAACAAAAAACCTCAAATTTGGCTCAAAAACGCCCCGATTTGCCATTTTGAGTTCATTTTCGAGGGGGTGTCGATAATGAATGCCCATACGTTCAGGAGGCGCGTATGGGCATTATTTTCACTTCTTCATTGCTTCCTTCACGATTTCCGCAATGCGTCGCACGCCCTTTTCGTTGGGGTGGATGCCATCAGACTGCATCTTGTCGCCGTCGTTGGCGAAGAGGGTGTGGAGGTCGATGACTTGCAAGCCATACTGCTTGGCCACTTCCTGCTGGATGGGGATGATTTCGTTGGTGATGATGGAATCGTTGATGTTCCACGAGGACTTAAAGGCAGGGATGGGCGTGCAGAGGAATATCTGGGGCTTGACGGGCTGTGTGGCCTTCGCCTTCTTGCCTTTCTTTGAGGCCGTCTGAGCCAATGCAGGGCAGAGCTTGGTGATCATCTCCTGCAGGTCTTGCCTGAACTCTGATGCATATTGCCAGTTCTGTGGCTTGGAGTCGTTGGTGCCTAACTTGATGATGACGATGTCTGGATTGAATGCCTGCGCATCAAGCCACGCCGTCTCTTTCATGTAGGGCTGGTCGCCGTGATTGAGCAAGGTGCGGCCACTCACGCCGAAATTCTTCACCCAATAGCCCTGCCCAAGCATCTGCTGAAGGAGGGCTGGGTAGCCGTTGACGGGTGCCATCTGAATGCCGTGCCCATCGGTTATGCTGTTGCCGATGCAGGCCACGCGGATAGCATCTTGCTGTGGAGCAGGATGGGCGTCGAGCCAGTTGCCGAACTCTGTGAGCAGCTGGTCGTGGTATTTGAACCAGGGGCCGTATCCCCATCCATGTCCGCCTGTGGGGTAGATGTACATAGCGCACTCGTTGCCTGCGTTGCGCATTGCCTTGTAGTATTCCAGTCCGTTGGTGACGGGGGGTACAAGGTTGTCGTCGCTCGACATGAAGATGACGGCAGGAGGGGTGAGGTGGCGCTTCACGGCATTCTGGGTGGAGAAGTCACGCACTAATTCTGGGTTCTTCTGGTCTTCGCCAAGGAAATTGCGGCAGGAATAGACGTGCGACACGCGCTCATCCATCGAGATGACGGGATAGAAGAGAACGGTGAAGTCTGGACGGACTTCATAGGGCGAATGGGTGGAGATGACGGATGAGAGGTGTCCACCTGCGGAGAAGCCCATGATGCCCACATCGCGAGGATGGATGCCCCACACGGCTGCGGAGTCGCGCACGATGCGGAAGCCCTTTTCCACATCGCCAATGGGGATGGTGCGGTCGCCGTTGGGCAGTCGATAGTTAACCACAAAGTAAGCGATGCCTCGCTGATTGAGCCACTTAGACCAGTTGGTGCCCTCGTGGGTGTTGGAGAGCATCGAGTAGCCTCCGCCAGGAATGCCCACGATGGCTCTTCCTGTTGGTTTCTCAGGCAGAAAAGCGACCATCTGTGCTTTGCCGTCGTCAGTGAGGTTGAGGGTGAACGTTCTTGAGGTTTGTGCCTGTGACGTCATGATGGCCGACGCACTCAGCAGGACGGTCATGCAACATGTGAAGAATCTTTTTGTCATCATAGTTTTGATAAATGTTTATAGAAAGTGGGTACAAATGTAGTAATAATTCTACGATTGTTCATGAATAATCCCCGTTTTTTGTTTTTTTAAGATGAAAGTTTTGGTGGTGATGGATTTTGGCTGTACTTTTGCCGTCAATTAAAAACAAAGAATATGAACAATCGTTTTTTATCTATTACCTTATTAACTATTATGTTATCAATGGGATTTCTGAAAGTTTTTGGTCAAGGTTCTGATTTCGCCTCGAAGCTGAAGTCGGCGATTGAGAAGGTGCAGGAGGAGGCAAACAAGGATCCTGACACGTTTAAGGAAAATGTGGCTCAGCTGGAAAAGGACTGGGCTGGCAGGAAGAATCCTGTGGAGCAGAGTGTGGTGCATGCCATGATAGGCTCGGCTTACAAGGAGATGAAATGGACTAGCATCACGGATTATGATGAGGAGACTCGTGATGACTATGACAAGAAGCGTGATGACCATTTTGCCCATGTGCTGGACAACATGGAGGCGTTGGCTGGTGCGAAGGCCAGCAATTTTTCGACGCTGTTGGAGTCGAAAGGCAAGGACTGTTCGCTGTTTGGGGGCGACATGCTGTCTGTGATGATTGATTTCTTAGAGGATAATGCCAATTGGAAACCTCAGGACAAGGCGCAAATGTATGAGAAGGCTTTCACGCTCTACAAGAAGCGTGGCAATCTGGATGCATACGGACTGATGAAGCAGAAGTGGCTGAAGCAGAAGTATGATGTGGAGAACCAATATGGGCGATTGACTCATGAGCAGTATAAGGACAGCATGTATCAGCTGATGCTGGATCTGAAGAATGAGGAGGTGGGCGCTGATTTGGCGCTGAGCTATTGGGACACTTTCCTTTGGGGCGATGATGGCATCCTGTTCCTGAAGTGGTGCATGAAGAATATTGGCAGTTCTCGCCGGAAAGCCAACTTGAAGAAGGCTTTGGAGGATCGTCTTCAGCCTCGTGTGGAGATGTCGCGTGTGGATGACATGCTGGCCGATCGTCCTCTCAAGATGAGACTGAGTTATTGGAACTGTGAACGTGCGACGCTGACTGTGCGAAAGTATGCAGGCAGAACGCCTGTGAAGAATGGCACAGAACTGAAGCTGACGGGTGAAGTTGTGGAGAAGAAAGAAGTGGTGCTGGCGATGGACTCGACCAACATGGCAAGGAAGGCAAAGGATTTGCCTGTGCAGGGCTATGCTGAAACGGTGATGACCTTGCCTGCTGGACGTTATGTGTTTGTGGCGGAAGGATTGAACCACAAGAGTGTGCAGGAATTCGCTGTCAGCAACATGCGCATCATCCGCATGGACAAGAACAAGTCGGCATTCCAATTGTATGTGCTTGACAACGAAACAGGACGTCCGTTGAAGGGCGTGAAGGTGCAATGGAGAGAGAAACTTCCTGAATCGAAAGACAGAACTGAAGGATGGGAAAATCGTGGCATAGAAGGTGAGAAGTTGACGAACGATGAAGGGTTGGTTGAACTCGAAAAGGACTACTATGTGCGTGCCATCAGAAATGAGGCAGATTACACGGATTGGGAACATCGCTACAAACATTGGTACGCAAACACTGGACATGGAGAGGTGCTCACTTATCGCATCATGACCGATAGGAGCATCTATCGCCCGGGTCAGAAGGTGATGGCCTCTGTGTTTGCTTTCCATCAAGTGGGCGACATCGTGGATGTGATAGCTAACCAAAAGATGCAGTTGAAGATTGAGGATGCCAAGTGGAAGAACTTGGCCACGATGGACTTGGTGACGAACGAATATGGTACAGCATCATTTGAATACGTCTTGCCAGAAGATTGTGAGGTGGGCGTTTTGCATCTCAGCGTGAAAGGTGAGAATAATCGAGGTGGAAGTGAGAGCGTGAGGGTGGAAGAGTATAAGCGTCCCACTTACGAGGTCACCTTTGGCGGCAATCGGACAGGACACTTTGGCGAGGTGCTGGAGGCTGAAGGCACAGCGATGATGTTTGCAGGTGTGCCTGTGCAGGGTGCCCAGGTGCATTACAAGGTGGATTATGCCTCTGTGGAATTTAAGAGATGGTGGATTCAGACGATTTGGAATCACATGGACGAGGGTGACTTGACGACGGATGATGAAGGAAAATTCCGTGTGCCAGTCACGCTGACAGACGAGCACCTGACCTACGGCCGTGACATGATGCGATTCCGTATCAGGGTGACCGTCACGGATGTGGCTGGTGAAACCCATGAGGCGGAATGGATGGTGAATGCCACCCGTCGAGAGTTCGCGTTGGATTTGGCGGTGGAGAGTGTGGTGGACTTGGCTAAAGATGCTTCGTTCAAGGTGAATGCCTTCGACGTGAACCGTGAGAAGGTGACGGTGAAAGGCAAGTATGTCCTTCAGTTTGGTTCCAAAGACATTTTGGAAGGCGAATTCACGTCAGGTGACTCTATCTTGTTGCCGAAGAACCTGAAACTGGGTGCACGCTACTCCCTGAAGGTGACTGCCAACGAGACCAATGGCACGAAGGTGGAGGACTTTGGTTATTTCACGCCTTACAATTCCACATTGCCTGTTACGGCAATCGCACGTTTAGGCTTGAAGGAAAAGGTTCGTCAGGAGGATAATGTGAAGGAGAGTGATTTCCTCTATACGGAGAATAATGTCTTCACGGAGGGTGGGGGAGTTGACCTCTACTTCGCCACAGAGGAGACCGATGCCTATATTATATATAATGTGTATAATGTGAAAGGTCTGATTGACCATCAGGTGGGTGTGACCGATGGCACCATGAAGCATCTGCACTTGCCCTATAAGGAAGAGTGGGGTGAGGGAATTGAGGTGGACATCGTCTATGTGCGCAACGGCAAATACACTCGGATGGTGGAGAAGTTTGAACTGGAGATTCCTGATAAGAAACTGAGGTTGGAGTGGGCTACCTTCCGCGACAAGTTGCAACCAGGTCAGCAAGAGCAATGGACGCTGAAGGTGACGGACAAGGACGGCAAGAGTGTGAGTGGAGCTGAGATGATGTCTGTGCTGTATGACGCATCGCTCGACCGCATCTATGCGCACTCTTGGGGTTTCGGCTTGTCGTTCGACCGTAATGTTCCCAACCCCGACATGAGTTGTTCCAGCCGTTTGACTTTCCCAAGCTTCAGACTGTCTGGTCCAAGTTCTCGTGAGAGCAATTATTCACGCACATACGACCAGCTGCTCACATTCGAGCATGACCGTTACCTGAAGATGGCTGCAGGAGGCATGGTGCTGGAGAGCCGTGCGATGATGGTGGCCGATGAGGATGGAACGGTGATGAATGCGATGAGATCCTCTCGTCGTCCCGCTGCCGCTAAGAGGCCGGGCTCTACGGATGATGTGGAAGAAGAGGCAGAAGCACCCTCTGTGCCAGAGGAGAATTTCGACAATGCCACTATCCGTGAGAACTTTGCAGAGACGGCTTTCTTCTTGCCACACCTCATGTCTGACGAGAAGGGAAATGTGAATATCCAGTTCACCCTGCCAGAGTCGTTGACAGAATGGAAGTTTATGGGCTTTGCCCACACGCAGGATGTGGATTATGGAATCATCCGTGCGACGGCGATGGCCAGAAAGGAGTTCATGCTGCGTCCCAACATGCCCCGTTTCGTGCGTTGGGGTGATGAGGCTGTGGTGGCTTCGTCCATCATCAATCAGGGTGAGCAGAACCTGAAAGGTGCTGTGAGACTGCGTCTGCTTGACCCCAAGACAAACGAGGTGGTTCTGCAACAGGAGAAAGCCTTCGAAGTGGAGGCTGGCAAGACCATTGGCGTCAATTTCAGCTTCGATGTGAAGGAGGAATGGACAGACCTCGATTGCGAAATCATCGCTGTGTCAGGCAATGTGAGCGATGGCGAAAAGAACCATCTGCCTGTGCTCTCGACGAAGCGTGAGATGGTGGAGTCTGTACCTTATTACATCATCGGTAATGCGGAAGGCACAGAGGTGTCGAAGACAATGGATCTGTCAAAACTCTTCAACGAGAACTCATCGACAGCCACCAATCGTGTGCTGAAGGTGGAATATACGGACAATCCAGCCTGGATGTGCATTGAGGCTTTGCGCAGCGTGAAGAACCCTGTGGAGGATGATGCCATCGACTTTGCCGCTTCGCTCTATGCCAACACACGTCTGCTCGAGCTGATGGAGACCTTCCCTGTGATGGAGAAGCAGGAGAACCGTGCTGAGCTGGTGAAGAGAACGGAACTGGCTGAGACGAAATTGGCTTCTTTGCAGAATGGCGACGGTGGCTGGAGTTGGTTCAAGGGCATGAAGAGCAGTTTCTACACCACGTTGGCTGTGTGTGAGCATTTGGCCAAGCTTCCCAAGCCTAATGATAAGGTGAAGTGGATGTTGGAGCAGGGCATGAAGTACCTTGACCAGCACGAACTGGATGAATACAAGAACGCCAAGAAGAACAAGGTGAAGATTTGGCCTTATGACAGCGACATGCGCTATCTCTATGTGTCGGCGCTGATTGCAGACAGACCTGTGGGCAACGATGTCAAGAAGATGCGTGATGAGTATCTGTCGAAGGTGGAGAAGGCTCCACGCGACCTGACCATCTATGGTGTGGCCAATGCCGCCTACACGCTGAGGGCATTTGGATATGTGAAGTCAGCGGACAAGTTTGTGGACTTCCTGAAGGACTACACGGTGGAGAAGCCAGGACAAGGTCGCTTCTATGCCACCGATGCAGCCTACTACTCATGGATGGACTACCGTATTCCCACACAGGTGGCAGCCATGAAGGCCATCCATCAGAAAGACAAGAAAGACGCCATCCTCAACGATATGCAGTTGTGGCTCATCTCGCAGAAGCAGGTGCAGAAGTGGGACAACCCCATGAACACCATCGATGTGGCTGACTTCCTCCTGCGGGTGTCGCCGATGGAGACCTTCCACGAGAACAAGAAACCTGTCTTGGTGGTGGATGGCACGGAACTGAAGGATATGGACTTTGGTACCATCAACACAGAACGTGACGAGTTGGAGGGTAGGGAAGCGAACCTCGTGCTCGAAGGCAATGTGCTGGCCGATGTGCCAGAGGAGATGCTCAACGACGGCGTTCAGCAGCTGGAAGTGAAGAAGCAGACGCCAAGCATCTCTTGGGGTGCCGCCTATGCCACCTTCCTGGAGGATGTTGGCAACCTGAAGCTCTATGCGACCAACGAACTGAAGATTCAGCGGAAACTCTATGTGCAGAGTGCTGGTAGCGACAAGTGGGTGGACTTCGACCCCAACCAGCCCCTGAAGGTGGGTGACAAGGTGAGGATTCGCCACATCATCACAGCCGACCGCGATATGGACTTCGTGCGTGTGTCTGCACAGCATCCTGCATGCCTCGAACCACTTCGACAGCTGTCTGGCTACCAGTGGATGGGTGGCAGAGGTTGCTATTTGTCCGTCCATGATTCTCATTTCGATTTGTTCTTCGATTGGTTCACTCGTGGCACATCGACCTTGGATATGGATTATTCGATAGTACGTGAAGGCTCCTATCAAGTTGGTGTTTCGACCCTCGAATGTGTCTATGCCAAACAGTTTGGCGGACACACCGAAGGATTAAAGATAAACGTCAAAAGTGTCAAATGACAAGCCCATTTTGAAGACTCCCTGAAAAGTGCGTGCAAAGGCGGTGGCTGATTATCAGCAATTTACGAAAATCGGGCAAAAAAAGTTGAAAAAAAACTGCCAAAAGATTTGGTGGATTGCTGAAAAGTCTCTACCTTTGCACTCGCTTTCAGGAAGAAACACGGAAAATACCTGACAAAGTCGAGTGAGACAGCGTCATTCTGAGGGACTTCCAAACGTGGCGAAAGGGCGCTTAGCTCAGCTGGTTCAGAGCGTCTGCCTTACAAGCAGAGGGTCGGCGGTTCGAATCCGTCAGCGCCCACGGATAGACGAAACGTAAGTGGAGTCAATCGGGTTAAAAACCCACAATCGGGGTTGAAAACCCACGTCATTTTGGCTCGCTAGCTCAACTGAATAGAGCATTTGACTACGGATCAAAAGGTTACAGGTTTGAATCCTGTGCGAGTCACATAAACGGCGAAAGCATCGGGTAGGTAGGTAAGTG
This sequence comes from uncultured Bacteroidaceae bacterium, assembly GCA_905234125.1. Taxonomy (GTDB): domain Bacteria; phylum Bacteroidota; class Bacteroidia; order Bacteroidales; family Bacteroidaceae; genus Minthosoma. The sequence goes on from CAJOGQ010000044.1 coordinate 19,583, forward strand.
GTTAAAACGGGCAGACTGTAAATCTGTTGCCTTGCGGCTTCGGCGGTTCGAATCCGTCCCTGCCCACGGATAGACGAAAC
>CAJOGQ010000045.1 GCA_905234125.1 uncultured Bacteroidaceae bacterium
CGACGGCAAGAACGACCCACAAGCCTACACGCGCCGAGTGTGCGAACTGATGGGCAATCTCCCAGAGACCCACACCATCGTGGCCAACGCACCCTACGCTGACCAACAGGAAGAAGCCATCGACTTCGTCATGGCAATGGCCTGTGTGGAGAACGGCTGCAAGCTGAAGGACATCAACCGCAGCGAAGTGGAGGAAGGTATGTATCTGGCGTTTGGAAAGAGGTGAGAGTTGAGAGTTGACAGTTGAGAGTTGACAGTTGACAAATGAAAAAGAACCCGTACAGCCAAAAGGTTGTGCGGGTTCTTTTCCAAAAATTCCTCGATTTCTTTTTTTCGTTGCGGAGAATTCCGTACCTTTGTGCCCAGATTAATTCAATTTTGTCATAAATGGAGTATGCAAAGGATAGCCATTGTACAAATTAGCGAGGCGGGAAAGGATGTTGCCGTAACGTTGCGCCACCAGCTTGGAGCCAAGTCCATCCGGCGGGCGGAAGTGGGCAATGAATGGAAGCGGTTTGATGCTTTCATCTTCATCGGGGCTATGGGCATTTGTGTGAGAACGATTGCGCCATATATTGAGGATAAGCACACGGATCCTGCTGTGGTGTGTGTGGACAGTTTTGGAAAGAACGTCATCTCTGTGCTCAGTGGTCATGTGGGAGGAGCCAATGACCTGACTGGTATGGTGGCTTCCCTCATTGGTGCCCATCCTGTCATCACCACTCAAAGCGACAATGCCGGGTTGTGGGCACTCGACACGTTTGAGAAGCGTTTCGATTGGCCTGTGGCAAGTGATGTCGAGGACATGAACGAGTGCATCTTTGCTTTCGTCAATCGTGAGCCAACAGCTCTGCTTTTGGAGGTGAGAGATGAGGGTACGGACTATTTGGAGAAAACAAAGCCTGAGCATGTGACGATAATTGACGACATCAGCGAGGCTGACCCTGCGAAATACCGTCTGCTGATTATCGTGTCGCCGTTTATTCATCATGCTCCACGCGGTATGCTAGAGTTGCATTTCGTCCCCATGGTGGGAACCGTCGGCTTTGGATTGGCTCATCATCCTCGCGATTATGAGCGGATTTACGACGAGATGGATGAGGCGTTTGCCGAACGGGGCATCTTACCCTGCGCCCATCGTTATTGCACCATCGATGTGAAGGCTGACGAACCATTCGTGGAAATGTTGCAGCAAGACTATGAGGAGGAGGTGGTGTTCTTCACGGCTGATGAACTGGCGAAGGTGGATGTGCCCAATCCCAGCGAGACGGTCGAGAAGCATGTGGGCACGCCAAGTGTGTGTGAGGCAGCCGCCATCTTGGGTTCGAATCATGGGCAACTGATTGTGGAGAAGGTGAAGGGCAAGAACTGGACGGCTTCGTTGGCCATCGATAAGAAGTATCTGAGAAATGTCGGTGAGGAAACCTCCGAAGGCCAAGGCCGAAAAGAGGGACATATAGAGATTGTGGGTGCTGGTCCTGGCGACCCGGACTTGGTGAGTGTCAGAGGCAGGAAGATGCTGGAGAGGGCGGACTTGATTCTTTATGCGGGTTCGCTGGTTCCGAAGGCATTGACGGAGTGTCACAAGCCGGGCGCTGTGGTGAGAAGCAGCGCTGACATGAACCTGGAGGAGCAGTGTGCTCTGATGAAGGCGCATTATGACAAGGGGCATTTCATCGTGAGGCTTCATACGGGAGACCCCTGCATCTTTGGTGCCATTCAGGAGCAGATGGCTTTCTTCGATGAGCAGGGGATGGACTATCACATCACCCCGGGCATCAGTTCGTTTCTTGCAGCGGCAGCGGAACTGAGGAGTCAGTTCACCATCCCTGAGAAGACCCAGACCATCATCCTCACTCGTGGCGAAGGACGTACTCCTATGCCAGAGAAGGAGAAACTGCATCTGCTGGCCAAGAGCCAATCGACCATGTGCATCTTCCTTAGTGCTGGCATTGTGGATGATGTGCAGAAGGAACTCTTGCAAGAATATCCTGCCGAAACGCCCATCGCTGCTTGCTACCACCTCACATGGCCTGACCAGAAGATCTTCCGTGGGCAACTGAAGGACTTGGCGAAGATTGTGCATGAGAATAACCTGACGCTCACCACCATGCTTGTGGTGGGCGATGCCATCGACAATCGTCAAGGACTCTCGGAACTCTATAACAAATACTTCACGCATCTGTTCAGGAAAGGGGAATAGCGTATGATTCTTGTTTTTGGCGGAACCACCGAGGGACGCAAGGCCATCGAAGCATTGGAGGAGGCTGGCAACACGTTCTACTACAGCACGAAGACGGGTGAGCAGGACGTGGTGTTGCATCATGGCATCCGTGTGGATGGGGCTATGGATGTGGAGGCCATGAAGATATTCTGCCAGGAACATGACATCCAACTCATGGTGGATGCAGGCCATCCGTTTGCTGAGGTTCTGCATCAGGCTGTGGCTGAGGTGGCAGAAAGCATGCACATTCCTGCCATCAGGTTTGAGCGCATCTTTCCTGCGAGAGACCCTGACATCGTGTGGTTGGACGGCTATGAGGATGCCATCGATAGGATAGGGGAGAAGACCTTGCTGGCCACGACGGGTGTGCAGAGCATCGCCCGACTGAAGCCTTTGGAGGAGAAAGGCGTGAAGATGATGTACCGCATTCTGCCGAGGGAAAGCTCGGTCTCCTTGGCCAAACGTCTTGGGGCTACCGACGACCAGCTCTGTTTCTATGAAGACAGCAACAAGATAGACATTGACGCAGAGGCCATTCTGCTGAAAGAAAGTGGGCAGACCGGAGGCTTCACGGAGAAAGTGGAAGCATCCAGAAGACGGGGCATGAAGATCTATGCCATCAAACGTCCAGCCACTCCCGCCCTGTCTCATCATGTGAATGGGGAACATGGTCTCAGACGGATGGTGGAGAAACTTTTGCCTGAATTCTATCCTTTACATAGTGGACTGACAACGGGTACCTGTGCCACAGCCGCTGCCGTGGCGGCGACGAAGCGGCTTCTGTATGGCGAAATGCCTGCTGAGGTGCCCGTTATCCTTCCGAACGGCGAAACCATCATGGTGCCTGTGGGCTATGGCGATGGTTATGCCTATTGCATCAAGGAGGCTGGTGATGACCCCGATGTGACGGATGGTTTGGAAATCAGGGCAACGGTGGATTGGAATGAGAATGGGGCTTCTTGCCCCTTGCCCCTTGCTTCTCGCCCCTTGCCCCTTGCCCCTTGCTCCATTATTATTCGTGCCGGCAAGGGTGTGGGCAGGTTCACTTTGCCCGGTTTCGATTATCCTCCAGGTGAGCCAGCCATCAACAAGGGACCACGGAAGATGATTCTTCAGAACCTGGAACAATGCATCATGCCCCCTGCTCCTTGCTCCTTGCCCCCAGCTCCTTGCATCGTCACTATTTCCGTTCCCAACGGGGCTGAAGTCGCTAAGAAGACCTTCAATCCTCGTTTGGGCATCGAGGGTGGCATCAGCATCATCGGTGTGTCGGGCATTGTGAAACCCTTCTCAGAAGAGGCATTTGTGGAGAGCATCCGCAAATGCATGGTCGTCGCTCAGGCCAGTGGTGCGGAGCGAGTGGTGATCAATAGCGGTGGGAAGAGTGAACGTTTCGTCAGGGCGCTCTATCCCGACTTGCCCCCTCAGGCATTTGTGGAATATGGAAATTACATTGGTGAGACTCTGAAGATAGCCCATGAGCTTAACATCCAGCGTGTGACCCTTGGGGTGATGTTGGGCAAGGCCGTGAAGCTGGCTGCAGGACATTTGGACACCCATAGTCGCAAAACCACCATGGATATTGATTTCGTTCAGAAGATGTTGGAAGAATCGGGCATTGCCATCGATATTCGTTCTATCACCTTGGCGCGAGAACTGTGGGAGAGAATTCCAACTCCACAGATTCCAGCCTTCTGTGGCACCGTCATCGGTCATTGCCTCCAGCATTGCGAACCCCTCCTGCCCAACGGCCGTCTGACTATTCTTCTGATTGCCGACGACGGAACAATACACTCGCAACCACAGGAGCTCCCACAAGGGCAGTGACGGAATTGACAGGCAGCGCGCCCTCAAATCCTGGCATGCGGGCAATGAGGTTGCAGAACAATGCCAGCATGGCACCACACAGCGCTGTGGCTGGCATCAGGATGCGATGGTCGGACGTGCGCATGATGGCACGGGTCAGATGGGGCACAGCCAAGCCGATGAACATGATGGGGCCACAGTAGGCCGTGACGATGGCAACGAGCGTGCCCGCCGAAAAAATCACCAGCATGCGGCAACGGCGGATGTTCAGCCCAAGGTTGGCGGCATACCAGTCGCCCAGCAGCATCAGGTTCATGGGCTTCACCAATAGATAGGCCAAGGGCAGCAGCACACACATGAGCACGATGAACAGAACCATCTCGTCGCCCGACACACGTGAGAAGGAACCAAGTCCCCACACCACAAAGGCCTTCACATCCTCCTCGGGCGACAGGAACTTCAACACGCCAATGATGGCATTGGCCAAATAGCCGATCATCACGCCAATGATGAGCAGGGTCACATTTCCCTTCACTTTCTGCGAAATCCAAAGAATCAGCAGCAGCACAGCCAGTGCGCCAATGATGGCCGCTACACTCATGGCCGCATCGCCTAAATATCCAAGCCGTGAGAGTGCCACTCCACCCATGCGTCCCGACAACAGCACTACAAAGGCCACGCCAAGCGCCGCCCCGTTGCTGATGCCCAACACAGAAGGGCCAGCCAACGGATTCCTGAACACTGTTTGCATCTGCAGGCCGCTGACAGCCAGACCCGCACCAGCCACAATGGCCGTCAAAGCCTGTGGCAAGCGACTGCTGAAGATGATGTTCGTCCAAATCTCGTTCGTGCCCCTTCCCATCAAGATGCGGCACACCTCCTCCATGGGAATCCTCACCGAACCGATGAGCAAGTTCACCACCATCAGCACTCCAATGCTAACCACGAGGCCGACCATGCCCCACACAAAATATCGTCTATTCATATTGTATTATTTCAACAATTCATAATACCTTGGCTGATAGTCCGGTTCCACCAGTTCGGGGTGGAAGATGGCCACGAAGTCCTTCAGCAGCACGTCGGGTTCTACAGGCGCCATCTCATAGTAGGCCGTCCGCTTCATGTTGCAGTAGATAACCTTCTTCTCTTTGAAAGCCTTGAAGAGTTCGTTGCGCGGTTCTGAAGCCTTCAGCGCGTCATACGAGAATTCGCCAGGAAAACTGTTCAGAATACGCCAGTAGTCTGCATTGGCGGCAAGGGCGTACATCTTCTCAAATTCCAGATCCTCGCCAGCCGTCTCGTCATCGTCGATGACATACTCCGCACCAGCATCGCGGAAGATTTGCGCCAGATAGTTCTTACCACCAACGGCATGCCAATTGCCGTAGTGCATCTCACCGCTGAACACTGTCGGGCGCTGCTCCACCTCGTTGGCCTTTGCTTTCAACTCGTTATAACGCCTCTCAATGCCCGCAAACACCTCGTTGGCCTCCTGCTCCTTTCCGACGAACATACCCACCAGTTTCACCCACTCCGCTTGGCCTAACGGGTGCAGCTCCTGATGTCCCAAGTGTGGCACGAGCAGAATGCCCGTCTCCTTGATGGCATCGTAGCCCCCTCGCTTGGAAGGTGAAACGAAAATCACGTCGGGATTGGCCGCCAACACCATCTCCGTGTCGAAATTGCCCTCCATGCCGATCGTCACGATGCGTCCGTCCTCCACACGCTTCTTGATGTCCTCGTTGAACAGGTTCTTGGTGCCGGTCAACCCCTTCACCACATCGTGTGCATCCAGCTTGGTGAAGTTCGACAGTTGCAGCGCCGTCATGCAGATGGTGCGTTGGATGGGCACCCTCACCTTCGTGTAGCCGAGGGGTACAACGGCATCATCCGATTTCACCAAAGCGAATCGTTCCTTCTCGCCCACGGTGACCAAGTGCACATCTGCTGAATCTTGTACTGTGAATTCTTTGGCGTATTTCACCTCAACCGTCGGGAGCGAGTCATGCACAGTCGCCTCACCCGCCGTCAGAGTCTTTCCTTTCTGTCCCGAACAGGCACAGAGCACACAGGCAATAGCGATGAAAAGTACTGTTTTCTTCATTTCTTTTGTTATTTATCTGTTTCTGACTGCAAAGTTACGAATTATTTTCGTACTTTTGCACTCTCATTCAGAAAATATGCAGACAACTCATGATAATACTCGATGGTACGACCGCATCTGGTCATCGCTGATATTTTTCACCCGCATTCCTTTCTGGCGACTGCATCAGCCTCCGAAAGAGTGTTACAGGACGGTGGTGGAACATTGGCCGCTGACAGGGTGGATCACTGGAGGTGCCATGGCAGCTACGCTCTACTTCGGCAGTTGGGTGTTGCCATACCCCGTCGCCGTGTTGTTGGCTATCGTTGTGCGGTTGTTTGTCACAGGTGCCCTTCATGAGGACGGCCTTGCCGACTTCTTCGATGGTTTTGGCGGAGGTGGCAACGACCGCAATCGCATCCTTGCCATCATGAAAGACTCGCACATCGGCACCTACGGCGTGCTGGGGCTTATCTTTTACCAGCTGCTCCTCGCCGCCACACTCATCTCTTTGCCTCCGACCCTGGCTGCCATCACGATCCTCGCTGCCGATCCATTCTCCAAGATGCTGACGGCTCTGCTCATCATGGTGATGCCCTACGCACGGCGTGAGGAAGAGGCCAAGGCAAAAGTCATTTATCGCAAGATGAATTGGGTGGCTGGAGTCGGTTTGGCTATTCAAGGTCTGTTGCCGATGGTGGCCTATCTTTACCTGACTCATCTGTCATGGGCAATGGTCCTATTCATCCCTTGTATCGTGATGTTTCTTCTCTATATGTTTATTTGGAACAAGCTTCGTGGCTACACCGGTGACTGTTGTGGAGCCGTTTGTCTTATCTTGGAACTCGTTGTTTATCTGGTTGTCTGTGCACTGAACTTTTCTCCCGCCTCTCACCCTTTATTACTTACCTTATGATGAAAAAGATTATTCTGATTACAGGTGGCCAGCGCTCAGGCAAGAGCACGAAGGCCGAGGAACTGGCACTCTCGCTTAGTCCCAATCCCGTCTATGTGGCTACTGCACATGTTTGGGACGATGAGTTCCGTGAACGCGTCAGGCGGCATCAGGAGCGACGTGGGGCGCAGTGGACGAACATTGAGGAGGAAATGCATCTGAGCAGTTATGACCTGACCGGAAGAGTGGTGGTCATAGATTGTGTGACGCTGTGGCTGACGAACTTCTTCTTTGCCAATGATTCTGACGTCGATCGTTCGCTGGCCATTGCCAAGGCTGAGTTCGATGCGTTCACTCAACACGATGCCACCTACATCTTTGTCACCAACGAGATTGGTTTGGGTGGTGTCAGTGAGAATGCCATCCAACGGCGCTTTACCGACCTCCAGGGTTGGATGAACCAGTATATTGCATCTAAAGCCGACGAAGTTCTTCTGATGGTTTCAGGCATCTTTGTAAAAATCAAATAAGGATGAAATCTTTCAATATTCAGTTCACAGACAAGACGTTGCAGGAATCTGTTCAAGCTAAGCTTGATAACCTGAACAAGCCCAAAGGTTCGTTGGGGCGTTTGGAAGAATTGGCCATGCAGGTGTGTCTGATTCAACAGACGCTGAACCCCAGTCTCGCCCATCCATGCCATCTGCTTTTAGGTGGCGATCATGGGATAGAACGCGAGGGAGTCAGTGTGTCCCCTCGCGAAGTGACGTGGCAGCAGATGGTTAATTTCACCCGTGGTGGTGGTGGTGTGAACATGTTCTGCCGTCAGCACAACTTCCATCTCCGCATCGTCGATATGGGTGTGGATTACGACCTGTCGGGCGTAAAGGGCATTATTGACCAGAAGATAGCCCGTGGCACCAGAGACTTTCTCTACGAGCCAGCGATGACGGAGGAGGAGTTCGACCGCGCCATCCAGATTGGTTCCGACCTGGTCGACAGCTGTGCCGCTGAAGGTTGTCGCGTGTTGAGTTTGGGCGAGATGGGCATTGGCAACACCTCCCCCTCCAGCATTTGGATGAGTATCTTTGGCGACATACCTCTGAAAGATTGTATTGGAGCGGGAGCTGGCCTTAACAATGATGGCATCCGTCATAAATACGAGGTGCTATCTGAAGCCCTGCAGAAATATCAAGCCACCATCCCTCAACCATCAGCCATCAATCCGTTGATTTATTTTGGCGGTTTCGAAATGATTGCTGCCATCGGTTCCATGCTCCGTGCGGCAGAATTACACATTATTATATTAATAGACGGATTCATCATGACAGCCTGTGCTTTGGCGGCCATCCGACTTCATCCCGCCACACAGGACTACATGATCTTCACCCATTGTGGGGATGAGAGCGGTCACCAGCAGATGCTCAACATCGTCGGAGCCAACCCCTTGCTTCATCTTGGCCTCCGTTTGGGCGAGGGGACAGGCGCGCTTTGTGCCTTTCCTATCATCGACTCAGCTGTCCGCATGATGAACGAGATGAACAACTTCAACGACGCAAAAATCACCAAATACTTCTGATGACGATGCTGGCAACCACCAACACCACCATCAACACCTCTGCCGTTCGATTCACCCGGACGGCTTTTTTCATATCAGTAGTGGTGAAGGGACGATTATTATCGCCAATATAAGGTTTGTCGAAGAGCTCTCCAAAATAATAATGAGGTCCCCCAAAGCGACAATCCAAAATACCAGCAAGGGCAGCCTCGGGATAACCGCTATTGGGACTTGCATGGTTCCTGCCGTTCTTCCACACAAAACGGAGCAAGTCCATTCGCCCGACAGCCAAGACCATCAGAAAAGCCGTGATACGTGCCGGGATATAGTTGGCCACGTCGTCGATATGTGCCGCCCAACAGCCGAAGTCCTTATGCCGTTCAGTCTTATAGCCAATCATGGAGTCGAGCGTGTTCACCATCTTGTAAGCCAGCATGCCAGGCGTGCCAAGGATGGCGAACCAGAACAGTGGGGCAATCACGCCATCCGAGAGGTTCTCAGCCAGCGTTTCGAGGGCGGCGGTGCGCACCTCCTGAGCAGAGAGTTCAGATGTGTCACGCCCCACGATGCGAGCCACCTGGCGACGTCCATCCTCCAAACCTCTGTTGAGGGCAATGAATACGGCACGGACTTCACGAACGAGGGTGGTGCCAGCCAGACAGTAGAAGACGACCAGAGTTTCAAACACCATGCTCAATGCCCAATGCCCCATAAACAACAGGTTACGTACCAAAAAGGTGGCGATGAACACAAAGACGATAAGGGAAAGGGAGATGATGGCTCCTTTCACTTTGCGATGATTGCCCTTGTTCAAGCTGTGTTCAAAGGTCGCGATGGCCTTGCCAAACCACACGACAGGATGGGGCAATTTCTGAGGGTCGCCGAAGCAGAGGTCGAGCAACCAGCCAAGGAGCAGGGACAAGAGAAGGGAAGAGTGAATAGTGAAAAGAGAATGGTATGCTTCCGTCATGGTCTTTGATGTTTTCTTGCATTCACGAATTGTTGGATTGCGGTGACCAGCGTATCGTTTTCTTTCGGTGTCTGCGATGCCACGCGAAAATGGTGAGGGGTGAGCCCCTTGAAGTTAGATGCGTCGCGAATCAGGATGCCATATTTTCGGATGAGGTATTCCTTCAATTCTGTGGCGGTGTGGAACTGAATGGTGCAAAGGCAGAAGTTCGTTTGGGAGTAGCCAACCGATATGCCATCTATGCTGGAGAGCGCTTGGAAAAGACGCTTGGCTTCGTCCAAGTCGGGTTTGCAAATCAGCTCATCATGTTGAAGGAGGAACTTGCCGGCCTCGATGGCGAGCGCGGAAACATTCCAGGGGCGGAGATGTTGGCGGAGCTGTGTAGTTAATTTGCAATTAGCCACAATGTACCCTAAGCGAAGGCCAGGCATTCCGTAGGTCTTCGTCATGGAGTGAATCTGGATGATATTGTCGTGGCGTACCGCTGCCTTGGCCGACATGATGGGCTCGGTGGTGTAATGTTCGTAGGACTGGTCAATGACGGTCAAATCATAATTTTGGGCGATTTCGTAGACCACATTGAGATGGGTGGTGGTGCCAGTGGGATTGTTGGGATTGCATATCCAGCCGACAGAACGCGTCGGGTCTTCAGTAGGAAACATGCGGATGGCATCATCATATTCGCTGAAGCTGGTGGGTGGCGTGAAGTGCTTCAGGCGGAAAGCCTGGGCCACTAAGTAGATGGCATCTGTCGCGCCACTTGTGACAATGACACACTGGGCGGGGATGCCATGTCGCATCGCAATCATCTTCTCCAACGACCATGCTTCGGGCTCAGGATAGTGTGCCAGAAGCTCCGGGCAAGATAGCAGATGAGCCATCAAGGACTGGTGGTTTCGATGGACACAAATATTCGATGAGAAGTCCATCTTTATGCCTTTGTATCGGTATGCGTCGTCTCCGTGTCCTTCAATCATGGTCTGTCAGTATTTGGTAGATTTGTTTCATGTCGAGATGTTTTCTCACATGGTCGGCCAGCTTGTTGTACTGCTCGTCTTTGAAGTCTGCCAGACTTTGCGACGGGCGGTTGTCCGTGGCTTTTTCCCTGAGTATGTATTCGATGACGGGAGCGTTGTCTAAGAAGCCATGGATATAAGTGCCGATGCAGTGGTCGGTCTGCATGATGGCCTCGTCCGTATCGCTGACCCCTTGGTGAATCTCATAGCCCTGGCACTCCTGCCCGTTGAACGGGAAGGAGACTTGACGAGTGATCTTCTCTGCGGTCATCGTGGTGTGGATGGGCAGAAGACCGAGACCTGGCAGACTTGTGATGCTTCCCTCGATGCCATCAGGATCCTCGACCGTCTGTCCCAACATCTGATAGCCTCCGCAGATGCCAATCACCATTTTCCCTTCGCGATGAGCACGTTGAATGGCCTGCGCACAACCATTGCGACGCAGTTCCATCAGATCGTCAAGCGTAGATTTGGTTCCGGGCAGGATGATGATGTCAGCCCGCTGGATGTCGGAAGTGTTGTTGGTATAGAAGAGGTTGACTCGTGGGTCGCGTTCCAAAGTGTCGAAGTCCGTATAGTTGCTGATATGGCGTAGCAACACGACAGCTACATTCACTTTGCCCTCAGCCATTTGTTTGCGTTTCTGCTCCAGACTGACACTGTCCTCTTCCTCTATGTAGATATCTTTGTAATAAGGTATCACACCAAGAACCGGCACTCCGCAAAGCTCTTCCAGCATCTTCCTTCCCTTCTCGAAGAGTCGCAAGTCGCCACGGAACTTGTTGATGATGATGCCCTTGATATGTTGCTTGTCTTCGGGAGACTGCAAGGCGATGCTTCCATATACCGAAGCAAAGACCCCACCGCGGTCGATGTCGCCCACAAGGATGACGTCGGCCTGGGCGTGACGTGCCATTGACATGTTGACCAGGTCGCGGTCTTTCAGATTGATTTCGGCGATGCTGCCAGCCCCTTCCATCACGACAGGATTATAGCGCGATGCGAGACGGTCGAATGCGGCACAGACTTCGTGCCTGAAATCGATGTCGGATGTTCCCCTGCGCCAATAGTCGTAGGCATCCTTGTTGCCGATCGGCTTGCCGTTCAGCACCACTTGCGAAGTGTGGTCTGAATTAGGTTTGAGCAGGAGCGGATTCATGTCGGTATGGCAGGGAATGCCCGATGCTTCGGCCTGCACAGCCTGCGCACGGCCAATTTCCAATCCCTCCGGCGTGGCGTATGAGTTCAGCGCCATGTTCTGCGCCTTGAAGGGGGCGGGGTGATAGCCATCCTGCAAAAAGATGCGGCACAAAGCCGTGGCAAGGATGCTCTTGCCCACATCGCTACCCGTTCCAGCCAACATGATGGGATGCAAATCCTTTCCGTTCGGCTTGACCGACAATGCTCCTGCACACTGCAGAGGGGTATCCGAGCTGAGTGGACAGATGTTTTCAGGTTCGTCCGGTTTCTTCGTCCACAGCTCTCCTATATTATATATATGTGTATAGCTCGCCAGCACATTTTTGTGTTTGAAGACGGGCGTGGGAACAGGATTTCCCTTAGCATCATAAACTTGCACGACGGATTGGGGTGTCTCACCCAAGAACTGCGTGTAGTGGAACTCGTGGCCACGGAACTCGCAGCCATCGAGAATGAAACGGCGATATCCTAAGGAGAGTCGGCGGTCAGCCTTGCGAGCCGTGATGCGATAGGGTAGGACGCCACACATCGGGAACTCGCCCTCGTCGGTGAGGATGCTCTGACAGAGATACATCATGCCTCCACACTCCGCCACGATGCGTCCGCCACGTTCGGCATAGTTGCGGATAGCATTTCTTGTTTGCTCAGATCTCACCAGGGCGTCTATATGTTTCTCGGGATAGCCACCAGGAAGATAGAGGAGGTCGCAATCCGACAGGTCGGGCACTTCGGTTTCAGGATCGAAGAAAGTGACTTGCCCCCATCGGTCTATCGTTTCCTGATAACAGAAGGAAAACGACTCGGCATTTCTTGCCATCACAACTTTAAGAGTCTTTCCCATTGCACGTTCTCTTCTAATAGTTTCACTAACTCTACGTCCCTTGCCTCTTCTGAGAAGTCCAAGCCCAAATAGCGTGAACCTTGTTCCAGGTCTGGATGCTTCGGCAGGAATCCCAAGCACTCGACATGGAGATCGTCGCAAACTTGACGAAGCATCTCCCGATGACGCTCAGACCCCACTTTGTTGAAAATGACACCTGCGATGCGCACATCCTCACGGAAATGGAGAAAGCCAGACAGCAGTGGTGCCATCGAGTAGGCCGCAGACTTGGCATCCACTACCATCACAATGGGGATGTTGAGCACGCTCGCAATCTCTGCCGATGAACCTCGGTCGCGGTCATAACCATCGAACAAGCCCATCATTCCCTCGACGATACACACATCCGCATCGGCACCATAACGAGCAAATAGTTCCTTCACATGTCCCTTCGAGGCCATGAATGTGTCGAGATTGATGCTCGGACGGCCACAAACGGCTGTGTGGAACTTTGTGTCGATGTAGTCAGGCCCGCATTTGAATGGTTGTACGCTCATCCCTTTCTTCACATACAAAGCCATTAATCCTCGGGCAACTGTTGTCTTGCCCGAGCCACTGTTTGGGGCTGATATGAGGAAAGAATGTGTCATCGGAGTGCAAAGTTAGCCGTTTTAAGTGAAAAGTGAAAAGTGAAAAGTGAAAAATCTAAGTTTCCAGCTTTCCGAATGGCAAAAAAAACAAATTTTTCGCTTTTTCACGTTTCACTTTATATTTTTTTTATTACCTTTGCCCCCGAATTGGTAATCGAGCACATCGATGCAAGGGAATCCGGTGTAAATCCGGGGCTGTACCTGCAGCTGTAATCCCCTTCTATAACGCCTGTTCATCAAAAGCCACTGAGGAATCGGGAAGGCGAACGGGGTGGGGGAAAGCCAGAAGACCTGCTAGTTTCTTATATGAATGTATAGTCGCACAGGGAAATGCGGTTTAATACAACGCTCATGATGAGAAGATTGATGATGGGATTGGCATGCACATGCCTCGCCCAGACATTGTTGGCACAAGACATTCTGAAGGTTGACTCCCTTCAAGAAGTGGTCGTGACAGGTACTGGCACTCAGCACCTGCTGAAGGATGCGCCCGTACAGACCGAGGTGATCGGCAAGCAGATGCTGAAGAACTTCGCTGGTGGGTCTTTGGCTGAAATCCTGTCGGGATTGACCTCGTCGTTCGCTTTCAATGAGGGCGACATGGGTAGTCAGATGCAGTTGAACGGACTGGGCAACAACTACATTCTCATCCTCATCGACGGTAAACGCATGCATGGCGACAATGGGGGCGAGAACGACCTCTCGCTCATCGATCCCCTCAACATCGAGCGGATTGAGATTGTGAAGGGAGCCTCGTCGGCGCTCTATGGAAGTGATGCCATCGCAGGTGTGGTGAACATCATCACAAAGAAGCACAACACCGATGGCTTCCTCTTGGAGAACACCACACGGGGCGGCTCATACGGCGAATTGCGTCAGCACAACGGCATTGCCCTGAACTTCGGCAAATTGAAGAGTTACACCAATTTCCAGTTGCAACATAGCGACGGATGGCAGAACACATCGAGAGAAGACCCGCACCAGACGGAGCATCTCATCACCGATTCGCGCAACAAAACCGTGAACCGCTACACCAACTGGCAGGTGTCGGAACGGCTCACCTATTCCCCTACCCAAGACATGGAACTGTATGCAGAAGGGAGCATCTATCGCAAACGTATCTACCGACCGGGTGGCAAGCATCCGGGTGTGGACGTGAAGACGTATGACCTGCGCTATAATAACGCATCTGCCTCTGTGGGTGGCAAGTGCTATGTAGGGGCAAAGGGCAAGGAACAGGGAGCAAGGGATGTTGTCACGCTGGATGTGGATTGGAATCGTCATGCCTATTACTATGATTTCACAGCCGTCACACTGACCGATGGCTATGTGAACGGTGAGCATACGTCCTACTTCCCCTATTATCCAGGGCAGCATCAGTTGCAGAGCGACCAGCAACGCACAATGGCGCATCTGAAGGGAGTATTTACCTTGCCATACGAGAACCGTCTGAGCACGGGCATAGAGTGGCGTTATGACTGGCTGAAGGCTCCCGACCGTGTGGAGGGTGGCAAGGCGACGGACAATACGGAAGCCCTCTATGTGCAGGATGAATACAACCCTGTGGACTGGTTCAACGTGACGGCAGGATTGCGTCTGAACAGGAATCAGCAGTTCGGCTGGCATCTCACGCCCAAAGTTTCGGCCATGGTGAAGTGGAACGACCTGCGCATCCGTGCCACATGGAGCCAAGGCTTCAAGACTCCCACGCCCAAGGAACTCTATTACCAGTACATGCGCAACATGAATGGTGCCTACCTTTTCTTGGGCAACACCAACCTCAGACCTCAAGCCAGTAACTATTTCTCATTAGGCTTCGAGTATAATTGTGGAGGTTTATCTGTCACAGCAACAGGATATTACAATCGGGTGAACGACATGATTTCACTCGTCACTATTCCCAATAACGAAGCGCCTATCGACCTCTACACCAAGTATCTGCCTATCAAGACTCGGCAATACAAGAATCTGGAATCGGCTAAGACCTACGGAGCGGACGTGAGCGTTCGGTATCGCTTCAGTCGGGAGTGGACAGCTGGACTTGGCTACAGTTACTTGGACACCGATGCGGAGATGTATGACACGGATGATGATGTGCTGAAGCGTGTGGTCATCGACGGCATGGCTCACCACAAGGGCAATTGTTACGTGACGTGGAACCACACCTTGAAGAACGAGAACACTTGGGGGGCAGGCATCTACGGACGTGCCTCGACCAAACGCTACTACCAGCTCAACGGCAATGGAAAGGGCTATCAGTTGTGGCGACTGACGGGCAGCTACTCCTTCAGTCCTAAGCAGGGCAAGCAGAAACCCCTCACGTTCAATCTGGAGGCTGGAGTGGACAACATCTTCAATTATGTGGACAAAACCGACCACGGTCTGCACCTCGGCACCACCACGCCCGGCATCACGGTGTATGCCTCTTTCTCTGTCCGGTTCAATCATGGCAAGAAATTGATCAACAACTATAAGTCTAACTCTTTAAATCAAACTGAAAATGAAGACAATTAAGTTTTTCATGATGGCAGCAGTTGCCCTCATGACGGCTATGAGCTTCACAGCTTGTAGCAACGACGACGACAACAATTCGTCGAACTATCAGAAGTATCAGGAGGAAGTGACCAGCATGGTCAACAGCCAGAAGCGCAACGACAAGGTCATCTTGGTTGTGGCTTTCGGATCCACTTGGCAACAGGCTTACGACACTTTCGAGAAGGTGGTGGAAGACTACAAGGCAAACTTCCCCGGCTGGGATGTTTACCTCTCGTTCTCTTCCATCGAGTGCATCAACAACGCTCGTGCTGGTGAGAATGTGGCTCCTAAGAGTTACTACGACCCAGAGCACTGGCTCACCGCTATCGGTCAGGCTGGCTACAAGCAGATTGTAGTGCAGTCGCTGCAGGTGATTCCAGGTGAGGAGTACCGCAATGTGCGCGATTCCTACGTGAAGAACTTCATGAACAACAAGAACGGCAACTTCACCATGGCATACATGAAGAGCCTCGACAGGAACGTCGTGATCGGCACACCACTCATGGCCGAGGCAGACGATGCCGAGAATCTGGCTAAGGTGCTGAACGACGAGGAGGACATCAAGACGGCTGTCAACAAAGGTATCGTGGCATTCATGGGTCATGGTAACCCTGAAGGTTACGACTACTATGGTGGCAACATCCGCTATGTGCAGTTGGAGGAGGCTCTGCGCGAGCTGAACGAAAACTACTATGTGGGTACAGTCGATATGGATGAAACCTATGCAAAGGATGTATTGGCTCACATCGCTGGTGGCACGTTCGATTTCCATGTAGGCACCATCACCCAAACGGTCACCTACGCAGCCAACACGGCTGACAAGGCACAGCTCTACCCGCTGATGTCCATTGCCGGTGACCACGCCCACAACGACATGGCAGACGCGGATGATGAGGAGAGCTGGTACTCCCTGTTCAACGATGCAGGCATCGAGACAACAGCCTATGAGACCAACTATAAGTATGCTTGCGCTAAGGACTACAAGGCTGGTGACCCCTACATCCCAGCATTGGCCGAGCGTGCCGCTGTACGCAAATTGTGGATGAAGCACACTCGTGAGGCTATCAACAAGTTGGGCACCGAGGACGCTCTCTCCACTCCAACTACTGCTCCAGATGAGGAGTAAAGCAAGTTTTCCATTCTATATCAATGATAAAAAAAGTGTTTTTCGTGGCGGCGCTCTCATGCGGGAGCGTCGCCTTTGCCCAAATACATAAGATGGAGCATCGCGACTCCACAGTGACGGAACGCATCTACAACCTCAACCCTGTGGTGGTGACGGGTTCTGGACATCATCAACGGCTCAAATCGACCGCCACGCCTGTTCGTGTGCTATCGGCTCAGGAGATTCATGAGCAGGGCATCAGCACCTTCGACGCAGCCCTCACACGCATGATGCCGCAGGTGTCGATGGCACCCAACTCGATGGGCACGTTCTTGCGTCTGAACGGGCTTGGAAACAAATACATCCTCATCCTCATCAACGGTCAGAAGTTGACGGGCGACATCTCCAACAATGTGGATCTCAACCGCATCAACATGGCGCGTGTGAAACGTATTGAGGTGCTGGATGGGGCGGCTTCCTCGCTCTACGGAAGCGATGCCATTGCTGGTGTCATCAACATCATCACCGACCAACCCACACAAAATCTCGTCAGCGTGGTCAGCGACACAAGGGTCTCAGGCAAAGGACAACTGACGGAGGCTGTAACCCTCGACATCTTCACGCATGGCTTCGGTTCCTACACGTCGTTCACGCACGACCGTGCAGACAGCTATCAGAACAACAACCTCGAATACGTGAAAGGTTCAGACACGGAGACACAGCCCACGATTGCACCGCTCTTCACAGGCTATCGCTCCAACATCCTCGGACAGAAGTTCACCTATTCGCCCACCGATCAGCTGGCGTTCAATGCCGGCTTCGACTATTCCCACAAAATCACAGACCGTCCCAACACAAGAGATGACATCACAGGTGGCACCGACTATGAGATGCGATACAAGGGTTTCCGCTGGAATGTAGGAGGCATCTACAAGTTCACGCAGAAGAACTCCCTGCAAGCCACCTTCACGGCAGACCGCTTCCGCTATGGCAAGGAGTACGATGTGGAGACCAAGAGCAACCAAGTGGGCGACTATGTGCTGTCGAAAAGTCAGCATGCCTACGAAGCCGACCTCAAGGCGGTGCTCGACCTTCCCTCGCTTTGGGGAGATAGAAAGGGGACTTCCATCACCATCTTGGGTGCCAATTGGCGCAGGGATGAACTCGATGCCACTTCTGGCAATATCGACAAGGGAGTATATACCCTGGCTTTCTATGGTCAGCATGAGCAAAAGTTTCTGGAGAGGATGACCGCGACGCTGGGACTCCGCTATACCCATCACGAGACTTTTGGCAATCACCTCACCCCCAAGGTGACGCTGATGTATTCGCCAGGTGCATTCAACTTCCGTGCCACCTACTCGGCAGGCTTCCGTGCCCCAGGTCTGGACGAACTGTACTATCACTACTATGCCGTCAATCGTGGCAAACCCCAAATCAATTTCGGCAATCGCCATCTCAAGCCCGAGAAGAGCAACTACTTTGCCCTCAATGCCGAATACCATACGGACAAACTGCTTTTCAGCGTCACAGGCTACTTCAACCGCATCAACGATATGGTGGTGAAGCAGAACATCGATGTGGATGCCGCCTCGCTCACCATGCTGCAGGACGAGTTTCCTGAGATGACCACCGAAGAGGCCGACAAGCTGGAACGCTATTCCCTCTACCAGAACAGCGACAAGGGCGATGTGAAAGGCGTTCAGGTGAATGTGTCGGCCAATCTCTTCAGGGGCTTCAACCTCTCTGCCAATTGGACTTACACCTATGCCCGCTCCAAGTCCTTGTCCGATGGTTCTCCTGATGGCGAGGCCGAGTGGTCCCTTCTCGAACGCAGCATCCGCAATGCTGCCACCCTTTCCGCCAACTACCACCACGCATGGGGGCGTTATGCACTCAACGTGAATCTCAACGGACGCCTCCAGTCGAAGACCTACTACACCGGCTCCTACGAGGATGCTCCCGGCTTTGGCATCTGGAATCTTCAGACCACCCACACCATCGACTGCATCTCGTGGGCACTCCTCGAACCCAGCATCGGCATCGACAACCTCTTCGACAAGACAGACCATCGCATCGATTCGTCAGCCCGCAAGTATGCCCTCTACAGTCCCGGCAGGATGTTAGTGGTCGGCTTGAAACTGAAATTCAAGGAATGACCAGCTTTTTGCAAAGCAAACACCCTCGGAGCCAAAATCCTGTTTTCATACTAAAAATACATTTAAACCCTCCCCCTATATATAAAGAGCCCCCCGCTGAAAACGCCCGTAAAACGACAAACGACAAAACGACTTTTTACGACGAAAGAGTGACGATTTACTCGTCACTCTCTTTGTTTTCCCTCTGGTAGTTCCTTTTCAATCTTTGGACGTAGTAGTCCAAGCCGAAGATGGAGCCAGCCAAGAGGAACGCTTGGGCGATGTACATGAGCGTACCATTGTTCACATCGTCGATGTCTATCACCTGAATGAAGGCTAAGAC
>CAJOGQ010000046.1 GCA_905234125.1 uncultured Bacteroidaceae bacterium
TCGAGGCGGTGAAATAGATTTAATACGAAAAGCAAACATTTTTGCAGGCAAATAATACAATCATCAATGGAAGAAATCAAATTATATCACAAGGTCTGGGTGGCTCTGCCCTGGCTTCTTCTCATGTTGGGATTTACCATAGTTTTTCTCATCCCTATTACCAAAGGTCTAAACCAACGGTTCTGGATATGGGATTGGTCTTTACTACTGCTGTCAGGTGGGACCTTTCTTTGGGGTCTTTCCGTTCTTATTCGTGAGCGGGTATTACATATACCTCCTATCATCATCACGGACGATAAACTCATCGTCGGTAAAAAGGAATATCACTTCGCAGACATCCACCATTTCGACCTTATTTATTTCTCCCAAACCACCAATATACGCATTCACTACAAGCCCGACGTGGAAGCCAAGAAGAAGAGCGAGGCAAAGGGCATGGAGCGCATCGGCCGTAAGATAAATCGAATCATTATGGGTGCTGAGGATTGTATTCAAGTCGCCAATCTCACCATGAAACCTGAGAAGCTGTGCAACCTGCTCAACAAGCGGCTGAAATAATAATGAATGCCATGGACAAATATACGACTATGACTATTCTCAAAAAATGTTTGTTTCTATTGCCATCCGTAGCAATAATTCTGTTTATGACATCGTGCAATCATGTCGTAAACAAAGATAGTTATCAATATATAGACCCTACATCTGCTCATACTCTGATGTGGAAAGTCGAGAATGCCGAGAAGAAGGAAATTGCTTATGTTTTTGGGACGATGCATTTGCAGCATAAGAGTTTTTTTGAAAATATTGAAGGATGGGACTCTGTGTTCAACTCATGTGACGCTGTTTGTATAGAAAGCTTCTTTGGTGCCAAAATGACAAGTTCAGATAACTCGCAAATGATGGAAGAATTGATGCCTAATGATACGACATACGAAGACATCTTGGGTGAAAAAACAAAAGCTTTACGCCCATATGTCACGGATTGGAAATATCGCCCCTATGTGATAAGAAATGCATTTATTCTTTCATTGTATGCGGAGATATTCCCTAGACTAATACATAATGCCAAGAATCATATTGAATTATCCAAAGACTACATGTTTATGGATCAAGCGATACAAAACAGAACTTTGGCAAAGGGGAAGAAAATTGTGTTTTTGGATGGAGTGATACAAGAGGAAGACACTGCTAAGAATAAAATACAAAGCAAATCTCTTCGAGAAGAAGTGTTGGCATTATATGAAGAGGTGACACATCGTGATTCTATTTTGCGTTTTCATTTAGCGGCGGATAGTGCTTACTATTTTCATGATTTAGAGCGGTTTTCTATACTTATCAACCAGGATTCCTTAGTACATACCAAACAAATAATACATGATAGAAACGAGAAGTGGATGCCCCAGATTGTTTCGTCCATACAAAAGCAAAGTACATTTATTGCAGTTGGTATGGCCCATCTTATACCAACTAAACATGATAAAGGCATTCTGCAAAGATTGAAAGACTTGGGATATACTGTAACGCCATATAAAAATGAATAAAACATTGTCTGATTCATCATGTCATTGATAAAACCACAAAGATTCGTTTGCTTCTATGTTTGGTATTCAAACGCCTCTTCTGCTACCATGCTTGGAAATGGTTCCTGTTCGTCGTAAATGAGGCGGATACCAAGAGCGGCCTCTAATTTGGATAGAATGTCAAGCGACATGTTCTCCTTGCCTTTCAGAATCTTTGAGACGTATTGCTGAGTGCAGTTCATGCGTTCAGCGAGAGCCTTCTGTGTAAGCCCCTCCTGCTTCATATGCACCAACACTTTGACGGCAATCCTCTGGGAGTGTCGTAGCCACGACCAGTTGTCGCGCCTCCATTCTGCTTCCTCACGCCATGTGGATGGCGTTTCGCTTTGGTGAGATTCGAGGAATTCAAGTGTCTTCTTCTTCATAATGCTCCTTCGTAACGTACTGCCCATTGAGTGTTATTGTCAAGAATCTTGTCGAATGTCATACCCGTTTTTACATTATCAAGTGCAAAGGTATAAAGATTCTTTGAATAAAACAACCACCAGTTGTAAAATTACTTCAGATTTCACCTTTTTTAATAGAATATACCTGTTTCATCTGTCCACTTATGGTTTGATGGAAGAAAAATCCCCATTCTCTTATATATGTGAATAAAAAATTGTACCTTTGCCTTTGTAATGTTATAGCCGTAAAATTTATAGCCATAAAATTCTATGAAGTAGCAGGCATGTCTGCAATACGAATCACATGTCCCTACATCCGTTGATAGCAGAAGTAGTGCTTGCGGACTTTCTTGGAGGCGAGGGTGGGGCTGAGCATGTCGCTGGCTTCGGTGAGGTTGTGGGTGGTGCCGTCGTTGAAGCGAATCTCGATTTGGTCGTCGTCGAGGCTGTACATGTCCTTGCCCACTTCGATGTTGGAAATGAGATAGTTGGCATCGTCGAGGGATATGCCGTAGTGCTGGCTGAGTTCGTGGAGTTTCTCCTGCTGGCGTTCCTCGCTGACGGGTTGGTCGCTCGTCTCCACCTTGAAAATATTGCGATTGATGAAATCGCGACTGAGCAGGGAAAGGATGGGGTCTGGATGGTCGCACCACACCTTCATGGCTGACCAGATGTCGTTGTCGTCGAGGGTGAGGTAGTGTTTCAGACAATCAGGATTGCTGAGGAAGGTCTCACGGTCGATGTCGTTGTAGAGGAAGAAACGCAGGGAAGTTGAGAGTTGAGAGTTGAGAGTTGAGAGTTGGCTCCTGCTTTGTGAACTGTCCGCATGGAAACTGTCAACTGTCAACTGTCCACTATCAACTGACATCAGTTGTCTGGCTCGCAGGAGGGCATTGATCATCACGTGCTCTGCAGAGACGGAGGTCTTATGGAGATAGACTTGCCAGTACATGAGGCGACGGCTGACAAGGTAGTTCTCGATGGAGTAGATTCCCTTCTTGTCGACCACGAGCTGGTCGTCCACCATGTCGAGCATGTCGATGATGCGTGAAGAGCCGATATTGGCCTCGTTCACACCTGTGAAGAAGGCATCGCGCTTGAGATAATCAAGACGATCCATATCCAACTGCGAGGAGATGAGTTGGTGGAGGAAACGCTTGGGGTATTCATCCTTGAAGATCTTGATGGCAAGAGTGAGTCGCCCACGCATCTCTTCGTTCATCTGTTCCATCACCATCAGGGAGATGTCTTCGTGCGAGACACCATGGATGAGGGTGTGTTCCAGCACATGACTGAAAGGGCCATGTCCGATGTCGTGCAACAGGATGGCTGCCTGAACAGCCTCTGCCTCGCTGTCGAAGATGAAATGTCCTTTCAATTGCAAGGACTGGATAGCCTTGCCCATCAGATAGAAGGCACCAAGGGAGTGCTGGAAGCGTGTGTGCTGTGCCCCAGGATAGACGATGTTCGCCCCTCCCAATTGCTTGATGCGGCTGAGACGGTAGAAGGCTGGGTGGCGCACGATGTCGAGCATGAGACCTCGTGGCACACGGATGAAGCCAAACACAGGGTCGTTGATGATCTTGGCGGACTGCATATTATAGTTGTCAACTCAATAATTTAGCCATTTGTTCTGCCACTTTCTTGGCTTCCTGTCCTGCCACCTCTGCGAACTTTTCTGTCTTGTCGGCATAGATGATGGCACGTGAGGAGTTGACAAGTAGACCGCAATCTTTCGTCATGCCGTACTTGCAGACCTCCTCGAGACTGCCACCCTGTGCACCAATGCCTGGCACAAGCAGGAAGTGCTTTGGAACGACCTTGCGGATGTCTTCAAACATCTTTCCTTGTGTGGCTCCCACAACGTACATCATGTTGTCTGCATTGCCCCATTCCTGACTCTTTCTGAGCACTTTCTCGAACAGACGTTCACCTTCTGCATCAGTAGTGAGCTGGAAGTCATGACTGCCTTTGTTGGATGTCAAGGCCAAGAGAATGACCCACTTGCCTGGATATTGAAGGAATGGAGTGACGCTGTCTTCGCCCATGTAAGGAGCCACGGTGAGGGCATCGAGGTTGATTTCTTCGAAGAAAGTGCGAGCATACATGGCGCTGGTGTTGCCGATGTCACCACGCTTCGCATCGGCGATGATGAAGTGCTGAGGGTAGTTCTCGTTGAGGTATTGGATGGTAGCCTCGAACGCAATCCAGCCTTTCACACCCATGCTCTCATAGAAGGCGAGGTTGGGCTTGTAGGCAACGCAGTAAGGTGCTGTGGCGTCGATGATGGCCTTGTTGAAGACGAAAATGGGGTCTTCCTCCTGCAGCAAGTGCTCAGGAATCTTCTTGATGTCGGTATCGAGACCCACGCACAGGAAGGTCTTCTTCGTGAAAATCTGATGGATAAGTTCTTGACGAGTCATATATTCTTGATGTTTTAGTTATTTCTTTTGTAGGACAAAACCCGTGACGTCAACCATGATGCTCTCGACCTTGTGGGTGCGAGAGTCGTTCAATGGGCTGATGCTGAAATGGGTCACCATGTATATATTGTGATTCGATGCACAAGGCAATGGGAAAGGCGCTGGCATAGAGTGTTTGTGAGCACGGAGTGTGTCGAGATTGACGAAGACGGTGTCAAGGGCTTCGCCTCTGAATTCAGCGACTAACTGAACGATGTTCTGGTTGGGAGGAACTGTGACAGTCGGCGTGTAAACCCTGAATATCTTTTCGTATCCCTCTGATATGTCAATGGCAAAGTCCTCACAGCCGTTGCCGATATAGTAATTTTCTACGATTGTTGATTGAGACGGTGTGTCGCTGAGGAAGTCGTAGTAGAAGTAAACCTCTGTGGTGTCCTTCACGTAGGCATCCGTGTAGTGGCTTCCGAAATATTCCCTCATGTATCTCATCTTGTCGTTCAGCTCGACAGCCTCCTCCTTGGTCAGGATGTGGAGGAGATGCTTGTATTGCCGTTCGTTGAGCGGGAACTTCCTTACTCTTATCATGTCTGTGCTATACAGCATCTTCCTGATCTTGCTGTCCATGCAGTTGCGCGTGATGCTGAAATAGTTGATAGGGAAAGCCGATGTGAGCAGGAAGATGAGGGCGAAGGAAATAGTGATCCAGTTGATGCGTCGTGCCTTGGTCAGGAAGAGCGTGATGCAGACGAAGTAGAACCACAGGTTGAGGGTGATGAGGTAGAGGCGGCTGATGGTGACGCCGTAGTCGCTGAAACGGCGGATGATGCCGACCGTCATGAGCAGCAGCAGTGGCAGTATTGCCACAGGCAGATAGCGGGCGATGAAGTTGTCCGTGTTCTTGTTCTGCAACTTGCGGACAGGATAAAGTCCGAACTCAATGAGGATGAGTCCCACCATTGACGCCACGACCAACATCGACACCTTGCCGTTGGGCAGTTCCCAACGAATGAGAATGAGGGTGGCATAGATGTATAGGACGATGATGTACAACCCCTCTAACCCCAGGAACAGATAGCGTATGACGGCATTGAGGAAGTTGGAATCGAGGGGTTTCCTGTCGAACTTCTGCTCTCCCTGAGGAATGCGTCCGAGGAAAAGGAGCGTAGGCAGAAGCATGCCTATCAGCGTCTCTGCAATGAGCATCCATTTATACCCAAGGTCGATGTTGAAAAGGAAGTTGAAGGATGTGAGCAGCAACACGAAGCCGCCAGACAGCACGTTGCCAATGAAATAGCAAATGATGGAGTTGAGGATAAGCCTCTTGGTGAAGTTCCACGAAGCGATGTTGTCTCTCTCCTTGAAGAACGAGAGGAAGAACAGCGAAAGCCATAGGGAGAGAATGGTGGCAGCGTGCGCCACGTAGAGTTCCCAGTTGGTTTGTCTCTCATCGCCTGTGGTGTGGTAAATATAGAAGGCATCAGCCAGCAACAGGAGGTGTGCCACGATGTTGACAATCAGCACCGTCCGTTCTTTCCGCCCGTCCTCTGCCCACAGACGCAAAGTGAGCGACAGCAGATACCCCACCGACAAATAGTAGACGATCGTGCCATTTGCTTGTCCGCTGAGCGTCTTCTCCTCATCAATAATAAGGAAGATGAGGAATAGCGTCAAAGCCGTGATGAAAGCAACTGCAACGGGAAAACGCTTGATGCAATTCTGCAAAGCATTGATGATGGCTTCTGGGGCACTGGATAGCTTCATATTCTCTAAACCCTAAACTCTAAACCCTAAACTTTCAACTCATTAAAGCTCTGCCTCTTTGAGCCGTTCTGCGTTCTCAGCCACGATGAGGTGGTCGATGCAGTCTTGGATGTCGCCATCCATGAAGGCTGCGAGGTTGTAGATGGTGTAGTTGATGCGATGGTCGGTGATGCGACCTTGGGGATAGTTGTAGGTGCGAATCTTGGCAGAACGGTCGCCTGTGGAAACAAGGGTCTTGCGACGTGAGGCGATGTCGTCGATGTACTTCTGATGCTCACGGTCGTAGATGTAGGTGCGCAGACGAGCCAAAGCACGTTCCTTGTTCTTGGGCTGGTCGCGTGTCTCTGTACACTCCACAAGAATCTCTTCTTTCTCGCCCGTGTTGGGGTTTGTCCACATGTAACGGGCACGCACGCCAGACTCCACTTTATTCACGTTCTGACCACCTGCACCTGACGAACGGAAGGTGTCCCATTTGATTTCACCCTCATTGATCTGCACGTCAAAGGCTTCAGCCTCAGGCAATACGGCCACTGTGGCAGCTGAGGTGTGTACACGTCCCTGAGTCTCTGTGACAGGCACACGTTGCACGCGATGCACGCCTGATTCATATTTCATGGTGCCATACACATTCTCGCCTGTCACGTTGGCAATGATTTCCTTGTAACCACCTACAGCGCCCTCAGAGAATGAGGATACCGTCAGGTGCCAACCCTTTATTTCGCAGTATTTCGAATACATGCGGAAGAGGTCGCCAGCAAAGAGGGCAGCCTCGTCGCCACCTGTTCCACCACGTATTTCGAGAGTCACGTTCTTGCTGTCCTCTGGGTCGGCAGGGATGAGCAGAAGCTTGATTTTTTCTTCCAATTCAGGTATGCGCTTCTCGTTCACGGCTATCTCCTCACGCGCCATCTCCTTCATCTCAGGATCATCCTCCATCGTGAGCATCTCCTTGGCCTCCTCCAAACCCTTCACGGCGTTGATATACTCTGTGCGAGCACGCATAATGTCCTCCAAGTTCTTGTATTCCTTGGTCAGTTGCACGTATCGCTTCTGGTCAGCAATGACGTTGGGGTCGGTGATGAGGGTCGAAACTTCCTCAAATCGAGGTACCAACCCTTCCAATTTCTCCAGTATTTCCATTAGTAATTAAATTCTCCAAATTCAGACTTGATGGTGAGTGATTTCTTTCCTTCTTCGATGTGGCCAACTATCTGAGCATCAATATTGAAGGACTTGCTGATGGCGATAACCTTCTCTGCGTTTTCTGGCGAGAGATACACCTCTAAACGATGGCCCATGTTGAACACCTTGTACATCTCTGCCCAATCCGTTCCAGACTCTTTGGCGATGGCTTTGAAGAGTGGGGGGACGGGGAACATGTTGTCCTTGATGACTCGGCAGTTGTCGCCCACAAAATGCAACACTTTGGTTTGTGCACCACCTGTACAATGCACCATTCCATGAATATCAGCACGCATCTCGTCGAGCAGTTTCTTCACCACAGGAGCATAAGTGCGAGTGGGGGAGAGGACAAGTTTGCCAGCATTGATGGGTGCACCCTCCACAGGGTCTGTCAACTTATAAGAACCAGAATAGACGAGTTCATCAGGTACAGCCTTGTCGAACGACTCAGGATACTTCTCTGCCAAGTATTTTGCAAACACATCGTGACGGGCAGAAGTGAGTCCGTTGCTCCCCATGCCACCATTGTACTCTTTTTCGTAAGTGGCTTGTCCACAAGAAGATAGACCTACGATTACGTCGCCAGGACGGATGTTGGCGTTGTCAATCACGTCCTTGCGTTTCATGCGACAAGTGACTGTGCTGTCAACGATGATGGTACGTACGAGGTCGCCCACATCAGCAGTCTCGCCACCTGTGGCGTAGATGCCGATGCCCATGTTGCGCATTTCAGCCAAGAGTTCATCGGTTCCGTTGATGATGGCTGAAATCACCTCGCCAGGGATGAGCATCTTGTTGCGTCCGATTGTGCTGGAGACGAGGATGTTGTCCACAGCACCCACACAAAGCAGGTCGTCTGTGTTCATGATGAGCGCATCTTGTGCGATGCCCTTCCATACGGATAAGTCGCCTGTCTCCTTCCAATACATGTAGGCGAGACTGGACTTGGTTCCAGCTCCATCTGCATGCATGATGTTGCAATACTCAGGGTCACCTCCGAGGATGTCTGGGATGATTTTACAGAATGCCTGTGGAAAGATTCCCTTGTCAATATTTTTGATGGCATTGTGCACATCTTCTTTTGCTGCGCTAACACCACGCATCATGTATCTTTGCTTGCTGTCTGTAGTCATTTTGGTGTAGATTTTTGTCGATTTGGATGTTTTTACGCTGCAAAGGTAGTGAAAATTTGGGAGATATAGTCGCTATGTCGAAAATCTTTCCTAAATTTGCAAGCATATTACGTACTAAAAGAACAATAAATGGTTTTTACTGCACAACAAATAGCTGGTTTTGCAGGTGGAACTGTAGAAGGAGACCCTCAGACTTCGGTCAGCACTTTCGCTAAAATTGAAGAAGGTGTGGAAGGTGCTCTGTCTTTCCTGGCAAATCCACAATACGAACAGTATATTTATGAGACAAAGTCGAGCGTTGTGCTCGTCAATCAGGACTTTCAACCCTCGCGTGAAGTGAAAGCCACCTTGGTTCGTGTGGCGAATGCTTATGAATCGGTGGCCAAGCTGATGCAACTCTACCAGAGCATGCAACAGAAGCGTGTGGGCATTGACTCGTTGGCATTCATCCATCCTTCGGCCAAGATTGGCAAGGATTGCTACATCGGCCCCTTTGTGGCGATAGGTGAGAATGTGGAGATTGGCGACGGCGTGGTGATTCATCCGCATGCCACGATTGGTAGGAATGCGAAGGTGGGCGCTGGCACAGAAATCTACAGCAATGCGGTCATCTACCATGATTGCATTGTGGGCAACAACTGCGTTCTGCATGCAGGCTGTGTGATTGGCGCTGACGGCTTCGGCTTTGCTCCTACGGCTGATGGCTACGACAAGATTCCACAGATTGGAATTGTGACCATAGAAGATAATGTGGAGATTGGTGCCAACACCTGCATAGACCGTTCCACGATGGGAAGCACATACGTGCGCAAAGGAGTGAAGATTGATAATCTCTGTCAGGTGGCTCACAATGTGGAGGTGGGCAAACACACCGTGATGAGTGCTCAATCTGGTATCGCAGGGAGTTCCAAGATTGGTGAGTGGTGCATGTTGGGTGGACAAGTGGGCATTTCAGGCCATCTCGTGGTGGGTGACCAAACCCATTTTGGTGCCAAGTGCGGACTCACAGGAGGCAACATCGCCCGCAGGGGTCATGTGCAACTCATGGGCTATCCCTCGCAGATTCATAAAGACTGGCAGAAATCGCAGGTCGGTGTTCGTCAGTTGCCTGAGCTGATGAAGGAACTTCAGCAATTGAAGAAAGAAGTAGAAGAACTTAAAAACAAGAAATAAATGCAAAATCAACAGACCCTGAAAGAAGCATTCACGCTGAAAGGCAAGGGATTGCATACGGGGCAGTTCATCACTGCTGTGTTCAATCCGGCAGAAGAGAACTACGGATACAAGATTCAAAGGATGGATATAGAAGGTCAGCCAATCATCGATTGCAATGCTGACTTGGTAGGTGACACGCAACGTGGCACCGTTCTTGTGAAGGACAATATCAAAATCAGCACCATCGAGCATGCGATGGCCGCCCTCTATGCTTGTGGCATCGACAACTGTCTCGTTCAGTTAGATGGCCCTGAGATGCCGATTCTCGATGGCAGTGCGCTGATATTTGTGGAGGCCATTCAGAAGGTGGGCTTGCAGGAGCAGAATGCGAAGAAGGACTACTACGTGGTGAAGCATAAGATGGAGGTGAAGGGCGAGAATGGTGAACATCTGATTCTCCTGCCTGACGACAAGTTCTGTGTACATGCACAGATTGCCTTTGACTCGAAGATTCTTGACAACCAGTTTGCCAATCTCGACAATATCGAGGATTTCCCCACAGAGATTGCTTCGGCTCGCACCTTCGTCTTTGTGCGCGAGATTGAACCTCTGCTCAACCTCGGACTCATCAAGGGAGGTGACCTCGACAACGCCATCGTGATTTACGAACGTGAGTTGCCACAGGATCGCTATGACAAGTTGGCCGACACATTAGGCATTCCTCACATGGATGCCACTCGTCTGGGTTACATCAACCACAAGC
Source organism: uncultured Bacteroidaceae bacterium (assembly GCA_905234125.1). GTDB lineage: Bacteria > Bacteroidota > Bacteroidia > Bacteroidales > Bacteroidaceae > Minthosoma. Next base: position 10,387 of record CAJOGQ010000046.1, read on the forward strand.
CCCTCACATGGGACAACGAGACGGCTCGTCACAAACTCCTCGACATCATTGGCGACCTCGCTCTGGTGGGTAAACCCATCTTGGGACGTGTGATCGCCACGAAGCCTGGTCATACAATAAATAATAAGTTCGCGCGCGCGATAAAGAAAGACATCAAGAAGCACGAGGTTCAGTGTCCTACCTACGACCCCAACAGCGAGCCTCTGATGGATGTGAACAAGATTCGCCACTTGCTTCCTCATCGCTATCCAATGCAGTTGGTCGATAAAGTGATTGCTGTGGATGAGGCTGAAATTGTGGCAGTTAAGAATGTGACCAGCAACGAGCCTTTCTTTACAGGACACTTCCCTGAAGAGCCCGTTATGCCTGGTGTGCTGATTGTGGAGGCGATGGCACAGGCTGGTGGCCTGTTGGTGCTGAGCAATGTGGAGGAGCCAGAGCGTTGGTCCACTTACTTCTTGAAGATAGACAACGTGAAGTTCCGTCGCAAGGTTGTGCCAGGCGACACGCTCATCTTCAAGGTGAAGATGCTGGGTCCGCTGCGTCGAGGTATTGCCACGATGGCTGGGCTCGTGTTTGTGGGCGAGACCATTGCTGCTGAAGCTGAATTTACAGCACAAATCATTAAGAATAAATAGTAAATTGTCAAATAGTAAACAACTGATATGGCAAAGATTAGTCCTTTAGCGTTCATCGACCCAGAGGCAAAGATTGGTGAGAATTGTGAGATAGGTCCTTTCTGCTTCATCGACAAGAATGTGACGATAGGCGACAACAACGTGTTGATGAACAGCGTCACCCTGTTGTCGGGCACTCGCATGGGCGATGCCAACACCCTCTTCCCTGGTGCTGTGATTGGTGCTGTGCCCCAAGACCTCAAGTTCAAGGGTGAGGATTCGACCGTTCAGATTGGTAGCAATAATACCATCCGCGAGAACGTGACCATCCATCGTGGTACGGCCAGCAAGGGTACGACCATTGTGGGCGACAGAAACCTAATCATGGAGAATGCTCACATCGCCCATGACTGTGAGTTTGGTAGTGGCATCATCATGGGTAACTCGACCAAATTGGCAGGCGAGGTGATTGTGGACGACAATGCCATCATCTCAGCCGTTGTGCTTGTGCATCAGTTCTGCCGAATTGGTGGCTATGTGATGGTGCAGGGAGGCACACGCACCAGCAAGGACATCCCTCCCTATGTGATGGCAGGACGTGAGCCTGTGGCCTTTGCTGGTCTGAACATCATCGGATTGCGCCGTCGTGGTTTCAGTCGCGAGGTGATTGACAACATCAGCCATGCCTATCGACTCATTTATCAGTGCAATCTGACGGTGAACGAGGCTGTGGAGGCCATTCGTGGCGAAGTGCCGATGAGCAAAGAGATTGAATACATCATCGATTTTGTCTCATCCTCACAACGTGGCATCATCAGATGATCAGCGATTTTCACTCTAAACCCTCAACTCTCAACTGTCAACTAAAATGATCTATAGATTTACCATTATCTCTGATGAAGTGGACGGCTTCATGCGAGAAATACAGATAGATGCAGACGCTAAGTTTCTGGAACTGCACAAGTTAATTCTTGAGGCATGTGGTTATGAAGACAACCAGATGACCTCCTTCACCATCTGCGAAAACGGATGGGAGAAGGGACAGGAAATCACGCTCGAAGAAATGGATACTGATGCCGACGAAGACAGCTACATCATGGCTGAAACTGAACTGAGCGAGTTCTTGGAGGACGAGAAGCAGCACATGCTCTACACCTTCGATCCTTTGGCCGACCGTGTCTTCTTCATCGAACTCTCTGAAATTAAGACTGGCAAGACCCTGCCTGAGGGAAAGATTACCCGTTCTTTGGGCGAGCCTCCTGTACAGCAGTTGGACTTCGACGAGATGTTTGCTCGCAATCCCATTGTGGACGACTCCACCATCATGGACGATGAGGACATGTTTGGCGAGGAAGTGGACAGCAGCGAGATAGACCTCGAAGGCTTCGATATCAGCGACGAGTTCTAAGGTGGCGAATGAATCAGAATGATCTGTGACTCAAAAAAAGAACATACAAATCTTGAATTAAACGATAGAAGTATGAGAAGACTGAGTATGATATTGATGGTCATGATGTTGATGACCGCAGCTGTGAATGCCAATGCACAGAAATACACCAAAAGTACGGTGAAGGGCATCGCCAACGCCTTCATTTCCACCTTGCAACGTGGGGCAGTGAAAGAGACGTTGGGCTTTTTTGACCCTAAGTACGTGGCAGAGCAGCATGACAGTTTCCTTGAAGGTCGCACAGAGCAGTTTGTTGCGGAATTTCTGGCAGGGAGCTACAAGAAGGGGTATTATTTCATCACTCCCGAACTCAACAGAATCAAGTCGATGAAGGTAAAGAAAACCTGCTGCGACCTTGAGAAAGATGAAATCTATGCTGATGTTCAGATTGTGATGGATTATGGCGTGAAATACACCGTGAGGCTCCAATTGGTTCCCACAGATGCTGGTGATTTGCGTTTTATAGGTGGCGTAGGATAAGTCCCCAAATCAACAGCGGTTCGTTGTTTGTGATATGAAAACGCTTCTTGTCATTCTTGGCCCCACAGGTGTGGGCAAGACGGAATTGAGCCTACAGGTGGCTGAGCGATTTCAATGTCCCATCATCAATGCCGACTCGCGTCAGATATACAAAGATATAGAAATAGGAACTGCTTCACCCACCGCTGAAGAATTGGCGAGGGTGAAGCATTATTTCGTCCATACGCTTCCTCTCGATGCCTACTACAGCGCAGCCGAGTATGAGAAGGATGTGCTCGCCCTGCTCGACGACCTCTTCAAGACCCACGACACCCTGCTTCTCTCTGGAGGTAGCATGATGTATGTGGATGCTGTGACCAAAGGCATTGACGACATCCCAACCGTCGATGAGGATACTCGTCAGATGCTTCGTGAACGCTTTGAAAACGAAGGACTTGAGCCTTTGCTCGCTGAACTAAAGCTGCTCGACCCTGCCTATTACGACCTCGTCGATAAGCGCAACCACAAACGCGTCATCCATGCCCTCGAAATCTGCTATATGACAGGCAAGACCTATACCTCTTTCCGCAAATCAGTTGACAGTGGACAGTTGACAGGTGATAGGTTCAGATGTCGTGTGAACCCCCATCTGGCTGCGCTCTTTTCTCAATTTTCACCATCCAACTCTCAACTCTCAACTCTCAACTCCCAACTCATCAAGATTGGTCTTCGTCGCCAACGTGAGAACCTCTTCGACCGCATCAACCGTCGTGTTGACCAGATGATGCAAGACGGCCTTCTCGAAGAAGCCAAACGGGTCTATCCCCTGCGCCACCTCAATTCCCTCAATACCGTTGGTTACAAGGAACTCTTCCATGTGCTCGATGGCGACTGGCAACTCCCAATGGCTGTAGAGCGCATCAAGAAAAACACCCGTGTCTATGCCAAGAAGCAGATGACCTGGTATCAGCACGACTCCGACATCCTCTGGTTAGATGCCGACAAGATGAGCGTGGCGGAGATGATGGACTGCATCCATAGATATTGATATAAAAATACTGGATTTACTAAATTTTCTTTTGCACATGTGAAAAAAACTGACTTTTTTTTGCGGTGTCCTCAGAAAGTCTTACCTTTGCACATTAACTAATCTTTATCCACATGACCGCAAATACAAACGTATGAAAACAATGAAATTAATTCTTCAAGAGGTGCTTGCTCTCCTCATCCTAATGGGTGTGGGGCAGATGAAGGCACAAGAGTTATCGTCTTCCATGGACGAACGGTTTAACGACGGTAAAATGCCATACGGCTGGTTTGCCGAAGGTTGGATGGTGGACAGTACAGGCGTGGCTAAGAAAGGGTCGGCTTCTACTGGGTTCGACATGACTTCCCTGCTGGGTGGTGGAAATGAATTCAACTATCTGATGACCCCTCCGCTGAAAGTGAAGGAGGGTGAGACGCTGGTGTTCTCGGCCGTGAAGGGTAAGGCTTCTGGCATGGGCTCGATGATGGGTGGCAGTAGCGACTCCACTTTCGTTGTGGAGCGTTCGGTGTATGGTGAACATAAATGGGTGAAAGTGGCTGATTTCACCACTGAACTCGATTCTGTCTATAAGACGTTCACTGTGTCGGGCACCCCTGTTGGCGAATATCGCTTCCGCTTCAGAGCGGCAGGCAATGTGAACATTGATAGTGTGGCTGGTTTCCAGATGGACATGGAGGCTCCTGACATCCATGCGATTTACGGTAAGTCAGCTGTCAAGTATGTCAATTTGGGGGTGTGTGCGAAGGACAGCACGACAACCTGCACCGTCATCAACACCGCTACGGGAACGCTCAAGGTGAACGTATCTTCAGATGATGAGTCTGTTTTTACGGTCAGTCCCAAGGAACTGGCCATTGCATGGGGCGATTCGGTGAAGGTTGATATCAAATTCCTTTATCAGGGAGGACATGTGGGGAAGAATGGTGCGCAGATAGGATTTACACCTGTTGATGAGCGCGTGTGGGGCGTAAGTTTCATCGCTGATGCCGTGATTGCAGACCCCAACGCCTGGAGTGAGGATTTCAATGCAGGCGTTTTGCCCAAAGGCTGGAATGCTGAAGGTTGGAAAATGGCAGATGGTGCCGCATCGGTCATGCAGGCATCGGATGGAATGGGGGGCATGATGGGTGGCAGTTCGCCCACTTACTATCTGGTGACTCCTCCGTTGACTTTTACGGGTGCTGACGAGGTGTTGGTGTTCTCGGCCAAGAATGGCAGCAGTGGTGCGAGTGGTATGATGGGTATGGGAGGAGGAGGCTCCACCTTCTGGGTTGAGAAGTCTGTATATGGTAGCAACAGATGGGAAAAGGTGCAGGATTTCAGCAATGAGGTTGATTCTCTCTATAAGGATTTGTGGGTGTCGTATATGGAACCTGGTGAATATCGTTTCCGCTTTGCGGCTACTGACAGCATCCTCATTGACCGTGTGGCAGGTTTCCACATCGACAACGAAGCTCCAGACCTCTCTGTGACATTGGATAGTGCGGTGGTTAGACAGGTGAGTCTGAGTTTGCAGAATGCAGATGTGACCAAGACCTTTGTGGTGACGAATACGGGTACGGGCACGCTTCAGGTCAATGTGCTTTCATCGGATGAACACGTGTTCAGCCTCAGTCAGACAAGCCTTTCCATTGCATCGGGCGATGCTGCGCAGGTGAGTGTGACCTTCAAGGTGGACGAAGCATCTTTGGGCGAGAACAATGCCTTCATCACCTTTGCCCCAGTCCATGAGCATATCTCTGCACAGACTGTTGGCATGCAGGCCTACAAGATGCCAACCGAAGTCTGGTCGGAGAATTTCGAACCAGAATATGTGATTGATGATGAGTCTGAACCGCTCGAACTTCCTGTTGGTTGGGAAACCACAGGTTGGACTATCACGAAGCCCAGCGATGGTGGTGGCATGATGGCGATGTTCGGTGGCGGTGGTGGTGCCCCCAAGACTTGGATGGCAACCACAGAATCAGCCGACTACGAACTGATTACCCCACGTCTGCAGGCTCAGAAGGGCGACGTGATGAGTTTCTTGGCTGAAATGGGCGGTGGAGGCATGGACATGATGTCAATGTTTGGCATGGGTGGCGGTGGTAGCGGTCTGCTCAATGTCTTCTATCGTCGTGACGCTGATGAGGCTTGGACGCTCTATGGCACATACACGCAGACTGCCACTGTCATTTTCAAGGCTCCTTACTCTGGTGTCTATCGACTGATGTTCAAGGGTCAGTCGGTGTCGCTTGACGACTTCCAAGGCTTCCGTACTCCTATCGAGGAAGTGGCGCTCGCGGATGGCGAAGATGTCAGCAACAGCGTTGTGCTGGAGAAGTATGACGGGCAAGTGGTCAATGTAGTCTATGATCGTGTGCTCTCTGCTGTTGACAATGGCGATGGCACATGGACGCCAAAGGCTTACACCTTCTGCCTGCCGTATGATCTGAATTTCAGCGACTATCAGGTGGCTGACAACGTAAAGCTTTATCAGCTCTCCTATATCGACAACTATTACAAGCAGTTCATCTTTGCCGATGTGGAGCCATATGCCGAGGCAGGCGAGGCTTATCTGGCTGTGGTGGAGCAAGGCAGCGTGAGTCTGAATGCCTGCGATGTGGTCATGCAGACTAATGCCGTTGAGACGACAGAAACACTTTGGGTGAATGACTACGAGCGCTGGTTCTTCAATCAGGAGCAGTCGCCATTAGGTGCTTGGAGAGGCACATTCGATGGTATGGAAACTTCTGAAGCCGACTCGTTGATGGTTTATGCCCTATGTGAAGACGGCTCATGGGCACGCTTCATGTCGAGCACTGACGGCGAGACTTCTCGCATCTGTGGCTTCCGTGCCTACTTCTTGGCAAGCGATTCCATCGCTGACGCTTATGCGATGAATCCTGCCCCCATGCGTCGTGTATTAGATGTGTCAAAGACTCAAGCTTCTTATCGCACGATGTTCCAAGAACCGAATGAGACCGAGGTGGCAGAAAGAGCGAATTTGCTATTCGACGGTGACATTCCTTTGGCTTTCGCTGATGCCACCAGAATACCCGTCATCCGCACCATCGAGAGCGACGGCACGCATCGTTTCTTTGACCTCCAAGGCCGTCCGCTCAATGGCAGACCAACGAATGGTTTCTACATCGAGAACGGAAAGAAGTTGATGGCTCGTTAAGAAAGGAGGGTGAAACGTATGAAAAGAATCATCAATTGGGTGCTGTTTGCCACCTTGTTCTTAGGGTTGACCATACAGACTTCGTGCTCGTCCGACCATGATGGCGATTCCGTCAATGAGGAGGTGCAGAAGGAGCGCGACGAACTGCTCACACATATCGAGGACGATGCTCAGGTGATGGACGAGAACCTTGACTTCGAATTGCTTGACCTCACGACGCAAGTACAAGCGCAACTGTTGGATCTCATGGGGAAAGACCTCCGATTCAGTGGAAATCTGAAGAAAGTCGTCTCCGCATTGGCGGTGCAGAAGGCTTTCCAAAACATCCGGCAGGTGGAGAGCGGGTCTGAATTGGCCTCGATGGGCTATCTGGCCTACATCCCTGTGGACATCATGGCCTTTGGCGTCCGTGTTATCTTCGACGAGAAGGGCAATTACAACATGACCCCAACTGAGGGGCTGGAGTTCATATTCCCTGCCACCGTGGAGGGTTACGGACAGACGCTCTACAAGATTGCCCTCAAGAACGACGGGAATTGGTATGAGGCGGTGATGCCTGCCAAGTTCAATGGCGTGAGGGGCTTGGCATGCGTTAACCGCTTCCCAGAGAAACTCAATCTCCGTATGACCGGACTCTTCAACGACGAAGAAGTGACCCTGCTCACAGGCATGGTGAACACCGTGCTGGAAAAAGAACAGGGTTCGCAGTATGTCAGTTTTCAAGCCAATGACTTTCAAATTTCCGCCCAGCTGAACTCTGCCCTGAAGGGAAACCAGTACGGTCTGCCTGATGATGACAGTGCCATCTCTTTCACCTTCGGCACGTCATCGCCCTCTGAGGATGGACAAGAACAGATGAATCTCCTCTGCTCCTTCAGCCAGAAGGGACTGAACCTGCTCAACGCCGAAGCATTGGTGGCGCTTGCTGAGCAGAAGAGTTTCATTGATCGCCTTTCTGAGGACATCTTCACTTCCTCTGATTGGAAAAGCACAAATGCGTTTACCCATCTAACCACTGCTTTTAGCGCTTGCAGCGCCGATGTCACCATGAAATTCCTCGACGACCTGACTCTCTCAGGCACCATCGAGGACAGCGAACAGTTCTTCCAAGCCCTTGGCAACGTAGCACAAAACAAAGAGAAAAGCCAAGTGTCGGCAGAGGAGTTCAACAGTTTTGTGCAGAACCTGAACGAGTCATGCCACTTCACGCTGACTTGTCCGCAGATCACTCAACAAGTACCCCTCCAATTGATGGCACAACAAGAGGACACGCGCAACATCCTTCTGCCTGCGCTCCAGTTTGCTGACAATCCCAACTTCATTCCTCTCCACGAACTCGTCACAGAGGAGACCAACGAACGCCTGCGGAGGATGTACGAAAAGACCTCATCCTTCGTGAGCAACACCCTCAACGTGGACATGCAGCTCATCTATCGGATGATGCAGTTGATGCCCATGAACAGTGAAGAATGGGGGCTGTAGGAAAAAGAGAGGTCGTTGATTTCAGCGACCTCTCTTTTCCTCCAAAGAAGCTTCATACCTCTTAATCCTTAAAATCCCAGAATCCTGTGCCTGTCTCAGGGTCAAACTTCCTGCCGATAGCTCCACCGACAGTAGGACGCAACTCAATCTCAGCAGTATAAAGAACCGTTGTAGATTTCAGGTGTCCTCCAGCCATTCCATGTTGCCCATTCTTTTTGAATGAAAACAGGGCATGGGTATGGTGGAATAGTTGGCCGTTATCGTCTCTAACCACGTTTCCATTCAATGATACAAGTTCAAGCATACCTTCTAACCGTTCAGTCTCAAAGCTGCCGGTCTCTGGGATGAATACTTGAAGCTCTGCACTCTGACAGCCACCAATCCCAGAGAAGACAGCTGATGGTATGTCTTCTTTCTCACATATTTCGAGGAGGCTGCTGATAATCTCGTCTCCTCGATCCATTCGGATATAATAGATATCGCCTATCTTTCTGTATTCCATGTTAGTCTTCCTTGAAGTTATACTATTCTTCGTTCTATTTGGCCACAAAATTACATAATATTAGTGAATTTCTTTCATTTGAGAGTGAAGATGTGTGATTTTTGGCATTTTTCTGATGAAAATTGAGTAATTTTGCAGCCGCTTAGAAATTAATGAGACCAAAATGAAATCAATTATTTTTCCATTCGTATTTGTAGCTTTGCTGTTATGTTCATGCCATAATAGCAAAACCAATCAGGCAAACGATCCTGATTCGCAAACGGAAATGCAAAATTCTCAGAGTGCAAATCCCTCAGAGGGTAAGATAACTGCTGAAATGGCATACGAGGGAGTTAATAACTACTGCCATAAAGAGTATGATTGGAGTGTGGCAGAGGAGAATCCCGACATCATGTATCTGACAATGGGCGAAGAGTCGGACTCTGCATTTCAAGTCGTGTTCCGCAGTTATACGGGTGCCTTTGTGCATTTCTATGTCGATAAGACAAGTGGCACCACAAGAATGGTGGAGAAGGTTCCGAGTCTTGACGTAGAAGAAGATGCTGGAACCATTGAGCTGTTTGACTACTTAGAGAAGAAGAACTGATAGACTATTTACCCAAAGACCCTGCAATACTTGCAAAGATATAACTATGCCACAAGAACAATCTCATATTAGAGAGCGACAGAAAACCAACATGAGGGAACCACGTCGCTATAAGGTTATGATTCACAATGATGACTTTACCACAATGGATTTTGTAGTGAAGGTGTTGAGGGAGATCTTTTTTTTGAGTGATGAAAATGCACAAGCATTGATGTTGCAAGTGCACCATTCAAATAAAGCTGTGGTGGGTGTATATACCTATGACATCGCAGTTTCTAAAGCACAAAAAGCTACAAATATGGCTCGTGAAAATGGCTATCCGTTGCGAATTACCATTGAACCTGAAGACGATTAGTAATATGGCAGAAATCAAGCAAACAGAAAGAGCCTCGCGTGTCCTGAACAATGCGTTGGAATGCTGTAAAAGCTATAGACATGAGTTCATCATGCCTGAGCATTTGCTTTCGGTATTGATTGAGGATGATAATTTCAATGCCGCATTGAATATATTTTATAGTCCGCAAGTCTTGGCAGAAAAAGTTGAAGAGTTTCTGAGACAAGTCGATTCTGTTCCAGAAGGCATTGAATATGAGCCTGAGGTATCTGCCCAGATGGGCATGGTTATAGAAAGCGCAGTCCAAGATGTGGCTTTAAGTAGCGCAGAATCAATAGATACCCCTCATTTGGTGAGAGGAATACTCAAACTTCAAGAATCATGGGCAGCGTATCTCCTGAAGGATTGTCTCTATGATAAGGAAGCAAATTTTATGAGTCAATTGATTGATTTCTGTGACTTTGATGATAAGCTTCAAGATGAGACTGAAGAGAAGAAAGGGACAGCTGCATGGAGGAAGTTGGTCACCTGTATGAATGAACATTATGAAAGGTATAATCCCCTTATAGGAAGAGAACTTGAGCTAAAACGCACGATACAGGTGCTTTGTCGCCGTGATAAGAACAATCCTCTACATGTAGGTGAACCAGGTGTCGGAAAGACTGCCCTCGTATGGGGCTTGGCAAGACTTATAGAGGAAAATAAGGTTCCCAAGAGGCTGATAGGAAGTAAGATATATCAGTTAGACATGGGCACTCTTTTGGCTGGAACTCAATATCGTGGTGACTTTGAGAATCGAATCAAACAGATAATGGATGGTATTCAAGAAGAAGGTGAGAATAACATTGTCTATATTGACGAAATTCATACACTTGTAGGTGCTGGTGCAACAGGGGAGGGCGCAATGGACGCTTCCAATATGCTCAAACCCTATCTTGAATCAGGAAAGATTCGATTCATCGGCTCTACAACCTACGAAGAGTACAACCGACATTTTTCTCGTTCCAAAGGACTCATACGGCGTTTTCAGCAAATTGACATACTTGAACCATCTGTTGATGAGACGAAAAATATCATTAGGCAGTTAAAAACGCGATATGAGGAGTTTCATGATGTGAAGTATGCAGACGAGGCTATATCTTTCGCAGTTGATGCAAGTGCCAAACATATTAATGACCGTTTCCTGCCCGATAAGGCCATTGATCTCATTGACGAGGCTGGTGCTGCTATGGAAATTGATGACAATGTTAAGATTATCGGAAAGAAAGAAATTGCTGATGTCTTATCAAAGACCTGTAAGGTGGACGCTTTGTCTGAAGCGGAAAATGAAGATTATCAACAATTAGAGAGTCTTGCAAATCGGATGCTTTCTCAGATATACGGACAGGATGAAGCCGTTCGTCAAGTGGTAGAATCCGTACAGATGTCAAGAGCAGGACTTTTGGAAGACAATAAGCCATTGGCATCCTTGCTGTTTGTTGGCCCTACGGGAGTTGGTAAGACGGAGGTCTCACGAGTCTTGTCAAAAGAACTGGGTATCCCACTGATACGTTTCGATATGAGTGAATATACAGAAAAGCATGCTGTTGCAAAATTGATAGGTTCTCCTGCAGGATATGTTGGCTATGAAGATGGTGGTTTGTTGACCGATGCTATACGGAAAAATCCCAATTGTGTTTTGCTTCTTGATGAAATAGAGAAAGCACATCAGGATATCTACAACATTCTCCTTCAGGTGATGGATTATGCCAGGCTAACGGATAATAAGGGGCGGCATGCTGATTTCAGAAATGTAGTGCTGATAATGACATCAAATGCTGGAGCACAGTTTGCATCCCAAGCTTCTATCGGCTTCAATAGTAATGTTGGTCGTGGCGATGCGATGATGAAACAGGTAAAGAAAACTTTCAAGCCTGAGTTCTTGAATCGATTGTCAGGTGCTGTGGTCTTCCATGATATGGATAAACAGATGGCCACTCTGATATTGCAAAAGAAATTGAGAGAACTTGATTCCAAATTGGAGGCAAGGCAAGTGAAGATGAACTTAAGTTCTGATGCTTTCGAATACCTTTTGAAGGAAGGATTTACTCCTGAATATGGAGCACGTGAGATGGATCGTGTCATTTCACAAAAGCTTAAGCCTTTGCTGATGCGCGAGATATTGTTCGGTTGTCTGAAACAAGGTGGTGACATAACAATTGACATAAAGGATGGCTGTTTATCAATTGGATGACGAATTGTGGTTCCCTGATCCACATTTGGGAGAGGAAGACGGACTTGTGGCGGTAGGTGGCGACTTGTCCACAAATCGTCTGCTGTTGGCATACAGTAATGGCTTTTTCCCGTGGTTTTCTTTTCGCGATAGTGAAGAGCCGCACTGGTACTGTCCTTTAGACAGATACGTCATATTTCCTAAAGAGATTCACATCAGTCATTCGATGAAGCAACTAATCCATCAAAACAAGTACCTTGTAACTTTCAATCATGATTTTGATGGAGTCATTCGTGGATGTTCCTCGGTGGATGGCCGCAATCAACAATTTGGCGCATGGCTTGGTCCGAATATCATAAAAGCATATACTGAATTGAATCGCCTCGGTTACGCTGCCAGTGTCGAAGTCTGGGAGCCACAGAATACATCTACGGAACAAAGAGAAGCGAAACTTGTCGGAGGCTTATACGGGGTTGCTATCCGAAATGCTTTCTTTGGAGAAAGTATGTTTTCATTAGTACCCAATGCTTCCAAGTTGGCTCTGATACATTTAGCTAAGGCTCTTGATGCTTTGGGCGGACTTTTTATTGATTGCCAATTCGAGACCCCTCACCTAAAATCAATGGGAGGCAAGCATATATCCTATGATGAGTATATGGAAATATTAAATCAACAAGAACCGTGCTGAAAGTGAGCATTACGATTACTTAGTAAGATAATATCTACAATACAATCCTAAGTTCTTTGGAAAGGGAGGATGTTTCTTTGTTTTCGGATGCCCTTCGGACTGGCGACAATTCGGACATTTTGTGTAAATTAGGCTTGCTTCGTTATATCCTTATTGGACAAGAAAAGGGACAAAATGAAAGAATAAAAAGGGAAGCCGCTGATTTTCAGCGACTTCCATTTTCTTTGTGTGATCCGCTTGGGGCTCGAACCCAAGACCCCAACATTAAAAGTGTTGTGCTCTACCTACTGAGCTAGCGGATCTACCTGATAAGCTTACTTTTCGTAAGCGGGTGCAAAGGTAATGCAAATTTTAGACACGGCAAAAAAAGTCAGTTTTTTTCACATGTGCAAAAGAAAATTTAGTAAATCCAGTATTTTTATATCAATATCAATGGATGCAGTCCATCATCTATCTAAACCTGTTATGATTGATAATGGCTTGGACGAGTTCGGCACCCCTTGTGTGGTAGCCGTTAGAGTGGTCTGTGCCAGCGAAGTCCATGAGGACGATGCCTGTGCAGGCCGTGGGGTGAGAAGCGAGATAGTTTAGAAAAGCCTGGTGAGTGTGGGTGGCGTTGTCTCGATAGCCGTTGCTGAGTGAGATTTTACGTCCAAAGAGCGATTCCACTTTGGAGTAGGCAGAGGCAAAGTTGAAGACCCAAACGAGGTTTTGTGCGTCGGACAGATTCATTTGGGTGGTTTCGTCCTGCATGTGGGTGCTGGCATCCAACATCTGCTGGATGGCTTTGACCTTCATGCTGATTCCACCTGTACCGTGGGTGGCAGAGAAGTCCTGAACATAGAGTTTACCCTTTGCGCCATGCGCTCCAATGATGTGGCCAGCTGTCTGCCGTTGCCAGTTGAGGCTCCCTGTCCAGCCTGTGAAGATGCCTCCGATGGGTTCGTCGCTGTAGTGGTCGCGACTGAGGATGAGAATCTTGCCTCGCATGTCGCGCACCTTGAGGTCAGGACGATAATCGACGAGGAAACGCCTGAAATGCTCATGACGAAGCAGTTGCTGGATGCGTGTGTTATAGACGCCCTTCACCTTGTCGCCATCGGCAGCATGGAGCATATGGATGATGACAAACTCGGAAGGGTTCTTCCTGAGCGAGTCACACAAGAGTTGCAGGACTTCATCGAAATGAATTTTGGTGGGCATGATGCCGTGATTGACGTTGATGTAGTTTTTATAGACGCTGGGACGCAGGTCGAAAGCACGCACGCCAGCAGTCCATTGTTGGCTGATGGTGAGGTCTTGGGTGCGTGCATAGCGGTTGCCGAACATTCCGATGAAGCCACTGAATCCGTATCCCGTTGCGGCATCGTGGGCACCAGGAATGGAGAGCGTTGCCACATACGCATCATCAGGCAATCGACTCATCCAGTTTCCAGCCAGAAGAGTGGTGACGTGCCATACAAAGGCGATACAGATGATAAGTAACGTTTTCATTGTTTAGGCCACAAAGGTAATGAATAATAACCATAAATTAGTGGAAAATTCCCCACTTATTTCGTTTTATCCGCAAAAAGATGTTCAGAAGCATCATTCAATCTCACAACCATTTTCTAAACTCTATACCCTCAACTCTTAACTTTATTAGAATTCCTGTCTTTG
>CAJOGQ010000047.1 GCA_905234125.1 uncultured Bacteroidaceae bacterium
TCATGATGGTGAGACAATTGGTCGTACGGCTGACCAAAAATTCCCCATTACACTTAGTCCTAGTAGTCTGGAGAAAGGAAAGATGACATTGAAGATAAAGGTGAAAAAGTAGTCTATTCTGTATATTGTTTGGAGGGGTTGTTTCTAATAGAGATCGAGAAAAGTAATCGGATGTGCCAACACACATCCGATTACTTTTTAATCCTTCAGCGAATACGTGATGGTTGACACCACACGCACTTTCTTCTTGTATGGGATGTCGGCATCGTCGATGGAGAATTCGCCTTGTCCTGCTTCCACAATCTTGTTGATGGTTGAGTGGCTGTTTTCTGCAAACTGGCTGGCAGTCTTTTCTGCATTGCCAATGGCCTCTGCCATCATTTCAGGTTTCAACTGTTGGAACTGCGTGTATTCATATTCGGCATAGTCAGAAGCCAGAATGACATCCCTGTCTATCAGTTCGTCCACCTTTTGTCGCAACTGGCTGATAAACTTCGTGTCCTTCGAAGTGACATGCAACGAGCGTCCCACCGTATAGTGATAACGCGGTTTATTGTCGCCCCAAGCATTTGCCAAATTGTCATTCACATCATAGGAAACAAGTGTCACCTCACCCTTTCCTTCGATGCCTTTTTCCTTCAGGAACGCCTGAATCTTATCCACCTTCGAGTTGATACTGCCAAAAAGCGGTTTCAGTTCATCGCCCGACAACCTCACACTCATCGTCCACGTCACCTTGTCGGCATCCACTTCCCGTTCAGCCAAGCCCTTCACCGTCACACGGCGATCCTTGTTCGTGAAATTGTCAATACCGCCCTTAATGCACAGTCCCAGCATCAAGAGCCCCACAGCCACAATGGCTGCCACAATCATTTTCTCGTACTTCTGCATAATTCTTCAATTTAATAAGTTTCACATATACTTAAATGAATCGAGATGGTAATCAGGACTTAAGCTGGCTCCTCGTTCTCAATGATGTTGAGCATCTTGATGGTAGCCTTGATGGCTGCTTCAGTCTGGTCGGCATCGAGGGCACGAGTGCGGTAAACCCGTTCGTTGTAGGTCCAGGAGATGGTGGTTTGGACGAGGGCGTCAGTGCGACCACCAGGTGGGATGCTGACCTGATAGTTGGTGAGCCAGGGAAAGGTGCGGTTGAGACGATCTTTGTAGATGTGGCGCACAGCATGGATGAAGGCATCGTACATACCATCGCCCATGGCTGACTCCTCAAACACGTCGCCATTTACTTCGAGTTTCACGGAGGCCATCGGCTTCAGTCCGTAGGCAGTGGAAACCATGTAGGAGATGAGCTTCACCTTGTCGTCAGGGGCAGAATGTTTGAGCACATCGGCCACGATGTAGGGCAGGTCTTCCTGAGTGATGAGCTGCTTTTTGTCGCCCAATTCGATGATGCGGTCAGTCACTCGACGTGTCTGCTCTGGGGTGAGTTCGAGACCCAGTTCCTCGAGGTTCTTGAGGATGTTGGCCTTACCAGAGTTCTTGCCGAGGGCGTATTCACGCTTACGACCAAAACGTTCAGGCAGGAGGTCGTTGCAGTAGAGGTTGTTCTTGTTGTCGCCGTCGGCATGCACACCTGCCACTTGGGTAAAGACGTTCTCACCGATGATGGGTTTGTTGGGGGGAATGGCGATGCCTGAGAGGCTTTCGACCATCGTGGACACCTTGCCCAGGTTCTCCTCGTTAATGTGAGTCTGTGCATGGGCATGGTCATTTAGGATGGCCTGCACAGAAGAGAGTGGCGCATTGCCGGCACGTTCACCAAGTCCGTTCACAGCTGTATGAACCCCATGACAACCCGCCATGACAGCTGCCAGGACATTGCTCGTGGCAAGGTCGTAGTCGTTGTGGGCATGGAAATCGAAATGCAGGTCAGGATAGCGCGTCACCATCTGACTGACGAAGGCTGCTGTCAGTTGAGGATTGAGGATGCCCAAGGTGTCGGGCAACATGAAGCGCTTCACGCCGCTGTCCCAAAGGGCATCGATGAAGCCGAACACATAGGCAGGGTTGTCCTTCATGCCGTTCGACCAGTCCTCTAAATAGAGATTGACGTTGATGCCCAACTGTTGAGCGTATTCGATGCTCTGACGGATGTCTGCCACATGCTCCTGCCGGGTCTTCTTCAATTGGAAACGGCAATGGCGTTCACTGCCTTTACAGAGCAGGTTGATGTTGCGACATCCGCAGTCGGCTATCCAGTCGAGGGAGGTCTTGCCATCGACAAAACCCAGCACCTCCACCCTATCGAGCATGCCGGCCTGACGAGCCCATCGGCAGATGCTCTTCACAGCTTCTTTCTCGCCATCTGACACACGTGCCGATGCCACCTCGATGCGATCCACATTCAAGTCCATCAAGAGCATGCGGGCTATCATCAGCTTCTCGTGGGGCACAAAACTCACGCTGTTGGTTTGCTCGCCATCGCGTAGCGTTGTGTCCATGATTTCTATGAACTTATTCATACTTTTTCACAATTTGGCGACAAAGTTACACATTTTTCCACGAATCTCTTGGCAGAATGACAAGGAAAGTGTACCTTTGCCAGCAAATTTGACACACCAGCCTGCGGGCTGGGCGTTTTTTGTAACAACTTAACAACACCTATACAAAAAAAATATGCAAATTAAATCTATCCTTTCAACGATGCTCCTTTGCCTTGCAGGCATGGGAAGCATGCAAGCACAAGCACCCAAAGATCAGAAAATTCCTGATTGGGCACAGGACTTGGCAAAACGCGTACAGATTGACGGCTATGCACAAGCAGGCTACACCTATCAACACACTGGTGGATTGGCAGATGGTGACCAACTCAACAAGCGTGACTACAACACCTTCGAAATGAAGCGTGTCTTCCTCGTAGTGGCAGCACCCATCACCGACCGCTGGTTGGCCATGTTCATGCACGACTTCAATGGTGGCGTGGTGCATGAGTACTGGACTTCTTATCGTTTCACCAACAACAATGCCTTCAATGCCCGAATTGGTCAGTTCAAGCATGCCTACACCATCGAGAACAACATGTCACCCACCGAGTTGGAGGCCATCGATGTTTGTTCTGAGGGTGTCACCTACTTGGCTGGTTGTGGTTCTGACCGTCTGATTGGCACACAATATGGCCGTGACCTCGGTTTGGAGCTCTCAGGTGAAACCAACGACGGCAAGTTCTTCTACAAGGCTGCAGTCATGAACGGACAGGGTGTCAACAAAAAAGATGGCAACAGTGAGAAAGACTTCATTGGCCATTTGGAGTTCCGTCCCACAAAGGAACTGAACATCGTTGCTACAGGTCAGATTGGTCGCGGCCATGCCGTAGAACGTTCATCCTACATCAACGACATCGTGCCAGGCGAGGACTACAAGCGCAATCGTTGGTCGGCAGGCTTCACTTACAAATCTTTGAATTCTCGTCTGAGCCTTCGTTCAGAGTATCTGGAAGGTCGCGACGGCGATGTGACCAGCCGTGGTGTCTATGCCACAGGCGTTGTGCCCATTGCTCCCAAACTCGATTTCGTGGGTTCCTACGATTTCTTCAACTACAACGTGAAGGCCGACATGGATCAGCACAAGGTCATCGCTGGTCTCCAATACTGGTTCTACAAGCGTTGCCGTATTCAGTTGCAGTATGTTTATAAGAGCGCATCACTCCAAGACCAGGTGATGCCAAGCGGTGCTGTCGGCAAAGTATTCACCCACAATGCCAATCACGCCATCATGTGTCAAATGCAGGTAAGAATAAAGTAAAAAAAGAGACATGATCATTAAAATTCTTCTCACCGTCATCTTTTTGGCTGTGACGGTCTATGTGGGAATCTACTCACGCAAACAAGCCAAGAACGTGGATGGTTTCGTCTTGGGAGGTCGTGCCGTAGGACCTTGGCTCTCAGCCTTCGCCTTCGGAACCAGTTATTTCTCAGCCGTCGTGTTTGTCGGTTATGCTGGTCAGTTTGGTTGGAAATACGGTTTGGCCAGTTCTTGGATTGGTATTGGCAACGCCATCATTGGTTCGCTCCTTGCATGGATTATCCTTGGTCGTCGCACCAAACTGATGACCCAGCACATCCACTCGCGCACCATGCCAGACTTTTTCGGCACCCGATTTTCCAATCAGGGACTGCGCATCGCCGCATCCATCATCGCTTTCGTGTTCCTCATTCCCTACACGGCTGGTGTCTATAGCGGAATCTCCAAACTTTTCGACATGGGCTTCGGCATTCCATACGAATACTGCATCATCCTCATGGCACTCCTCACTGCCGTCTATGTGATTTTGGGCGGTTATAAGGCCACAGCCATCAACGACTTCATCCAGGGCATTGTCATGCTCGGAGGCATCATCGCCGTCATCGCTGTGGTGCTCAACAGCCAGGGAGGTTTTGTCGAGGCAGTTAACAAGATGAAGGAAATGGCACCTACAGCGCACGACCTTGAGAGTCCGCTCTACAAAGATTTCCAGCCAGGCGACTTTGCTTCATGGTTCGGTCCCAATGTGACCAGCCTGCTTGGTGTCGTGGTGCTGACTTCGCTCGGCACTTGGGGACTTCCCCAGATGGTCGGCAAGTTCTACTCCATCACCGATGAGTCTGCCATCCGTCGTGGCACCATCATCTCCACCATCTTCGCCTTCATCGTGGCTGGTGGCTGTTATTTCTTGGGTGGATTCGGACGTCTCTTTGGCGAACCCGTCTGGAACGAGGCGCGTCACAACTACAAGTTCGACGACATCATCCCAACGATGCTCGACACAGCCGTCAACTCCGACCTCCTCATCGGCCTTGTCATGGTACTCGTGCTCTCTGCCTCGATGTCCACGCTGGCATCCCTCGTACTGACTTCCTCCTCCACCATGACCCTCGACCTCATCTACCGCGACAAGCGTGCCACTGCCGACGAGGTGAAAGGTGGTGAGATTGACGATGAAGTGGCTGAGAAAATTGAAAGCCGAAAGGTCATCATCATGCGCATGCTCATCGTCTTCTTCATTGCCATTTCCGTGCTCATCGCCCTGAATCCCCCCACCTTCATCGCCCAGCTCATGGGCATCTCATGGGGAGCCCTCGCTGGAGCATTCCTCGCTCCTTTCCTTTTGGGTCTCTATTGGCGTGGCATGACCACAGCCTCTGTCTGGGCATGCTTCATTTGGGGTGTCGGCTTCACGGTTGTCAACATGCTGATGGGCAAGGATGCACCTTTCAACCCGATTGACTGCGGCGCCATCGCTATGGTGGGTGGTTTCCCTGTTGTCTTCCTGGTCAGCCTCTTCACCAAGAAGCTTCCAAAAGCCAAGATTGACAGCATCTGGAAATGCTATAAATAAGGAAAAAATAAACCACTAAATCGTAAACAACATGAACAAGAACGAGAAATTTGTCATTACCATCAACCGCGAGTTGGGTAGTGGTGGCCGTACAGTCGGCGAGAAACTGGCTGAGAAACTGGGCGTGCAGTTCTACGACAAGGCGCTCATCAAGGCTTTAACGGAAAAGTATCACCTTTCGGTGGAGGAAATCGAGAATCTGAAAGGTCGCAACCACAGCTGGTGGGCTGAGTTCGCACGCAGTTTCATGCTGGCCGAGAAAACTTCAAAGACGATGTACTATGACATCACCCCTGGGGAGATGCCTGATGTGCTGACCACGGAGGACATGTTCGACACGGAACAGCATATTCTGAAGGACATCGCTGAGCAGGAGTCGTGCGTCATTGCCGGACGTTTAGGTTTTGCTGTGTTCAAGGATCACCCCAACCACCTGAGCGTGCTGATTCAGGCTCCAATGGAGAAGCGCATTGAGCGTGTGATGCGCAAGCAGTTGCTGAGTGAGGCAGACGCGAAGAAGGTCATCCAGAAGGTGGACAAGATGCGTGAGAACTATGTGAACAAGTATGCGAACACCTCACGCTATGACACCCGCAACTATGATCTGGTCATCTCGATGAATGGACACTCCATTGACGAGGCCGTGGACTTGATCATGAAGTATATCAAGTAATACCTCTTTAGAAGTTAAAGGGAATTAAAAAGGAAATTAAAGGGACGAGACCTTGCTAATAGCATGGAACACGTCCCTTTAATTTCCTTTTTATTCTCTTTGATTCCTCAAATAAAGCCTTATCCCTTCTGGTTGTAGTCGGCGTTGAGCAGGTTCATGGCGCTCAGCAGTTTGTGAACGTACACGAGTGGGAGGAATCCCACGATAGAGCCGATGACATCCCAGAGCCAGAAGTCAGAAGCACCAAAGGAATATGGAATGCGACGACGCTGGATTTCGTTGCCAATGCGGTCGCTGAGGCAATGGAACCATACCAAATAAGCGATGCCAAAAGTGAGCCACCCCCAAAGGAAGAAAATCCAGAGGTAATTGGTGGTCTTGCGTCCATCGTATTTGGTGGCAACTGTATTGATCTCATCTGAAATCTGAGTGAAAATCACGATGCCGTAGATGCCCAAAGTAATCAGGCTAAGGAAAAAGAACTTCGCCAAACCACGATTGATGGGCAACTGCTTCTGAGGAACAAAAGGTTCACTCTCGTAATGGGCTTTCACCTCGACAGGAGCGACCTCCTCTGCAGGCTCTGGTTCTGGAGCAGAATCAGTGGCCTCAACAAAAACTGGAGGCACAGAAGCATCCTGTGCAGGATGTTCGTATGCCTCAATCTTCTCCTTATTGGACAAGAGGAAGTCGATATCGTCGTAAGCATTCATGAGGCAGTACTTCTTATAGGAATTGATGTCGAAGTGCTCACTGTGGCCTGTGGCAAGGTTCGTCACCGTCTGATTGGGCACATCGACCTTCACCTCTGTCTGAGGATTGGCAGCGATGCTGTCAAAGAGTTCCTGCTGAAACTCCTTGCTCACGATGACGGGAAGCACGAAGCAGTTGAGGAGGTTGTTGCGGTGGATGTCAGCAAAGGAACTGGAGATGACGACACGCACGCCATAGCCTGCAATGGCCCATGCAGCGTGTTCACGGCTGGAACCAGAACCCCAGTTCTGACCACCTACGATAATCTCATGCACACCTTTGCGAGGTGCCTCTGCATACTCAGGTTGGTTCATCACGAAATCTGCCACAGGATTACCCTCTGCATCGAAACGAAGGTCGTGCATGAAGGCATCGCCGAAGAACTTGGGGTCGCGGGTAGTGCTGGCCAAGTAACGAGCAGGAATGATGAGGTCGGTATTGCAATTGTCAATCTGGATAGGTATGCAGGTTGACTGGATAATGTCAAATTTCTCTTTAGCCATAATTCAAATCTTTCTTGGGTCAGTTACTACTCCTGTGATTGCTGATGCGGCCACAACAAGAGGCGAAGCGAGGATGGTGCGAGCACCTGGTCCCTGACGACCCACGAAGTTGCGGTTGCTGGTGGAGATGGCAAGTTTGCCTGCTGGCACCTTGTCTGGATTCATAGCGAGACATGCCGAGCAAGAGGGAAGACGGAGTTCGAAGCCTGCCTCTTCCAAAATCTTGTCGATGCCCTCGTCGATAATCTGCTGACGCACGAGCCATGAACCAGGCACAAGCCAAGCCACCACGTTGTCAGCCTTCTTCTTACCTTTCACGACAGAGGCGAAAGCACGGAAGTCTTCAATACGACCGTTGGTACAAGCACCAAGGAAGCAGTAATCCACAGGTACACCCTCAAGTTTCTGGCCAGGCTCAAACTGCATGTATTCGAGCATAGAGAGGAACTGGCTCTTGTCTGCCTCTGGAATCTCATCGAGGGTAGGAATGCACTCGTCAATGGCGATACCAGCACCAGGATTGGTTCCGTAGGTGATGCGAGGAGCGATGTCCTCAGCACGATACGTCACCTCCTTGTCGAACACGGCATCTTCGTCGGAGTAGAGTTTTTTCCATTCCTCCACAGCCTTGTCCCAATCCTCACCTTTGGGGGCATACTCACGACCCTTCAGATAAGCGAAGGTGATCTCATCAGGAGCAATCAGACCGGCACGCGAACCCATCTCGATGGAGAGGTTGGAGAGCGTCAGGCGTCCTTCCATGCTCATGCGGCGAACGGCTGAACCTGCATATTCCACAGCATAACCCGTCGCACCTGAAGTGGTCAACTGTGCCATGATGTAGAGGGCAACATCCTTAGCCGTCGTACCCTCTGGCAGCGTACCCTCGATGTTGATGCGCATGGTCTTGGGCTTGCTCTGCAGGATGCATTGAGAGGCGAGCACCTGAGCCACCTCGCTCGTACCAATACCCATCGCAATAGCACCCACAGCACCATGCGTGGAAGTGTGGGAGTCGCCACAAACGATGGTCATGCCAGGCAAGGAAAGTGCCTTTTCTGGACCCACTACATGGATGATGCCATTGTCCTTCGTTCCCATCGCGAAGTGCTTGATGCCAAACTCCTCGCAGTTAGCCTTGAGGGTTTCCACCTGCTTGCGACCTACGGGATCGTTGATCGTCTCCTGCTGGTCGGAAGGGGTGTTGTGGTCAGGCATTGCCACCACATGATCGGGACGGAACACCCTGATATTCTTATCTCTCAATGTGTCGAACGCCTGCGGACTCGTCACCTCATGCGCATACAAGCGGTCGATATAGAGTTGTGTGGGACCATCCTCCACGTTCTGCACGACGTGGGCATCCCAAATCTTGTCAAATAATGTCTTTCCCATTGTTCATCCTCTAAATTTATTGATACAGTCAATGTAGGCCTCGACGGAAGCAGTGACGATGTCGGTGTTGGCACCAAAACCATAATAGAGGTGCCCATTGTATTCCACCTGCATGTGTACCTTACCCATATCGTCAGACCCCTTCGAGATAGCCTGGATGGTGAATTCCTTAAGAGTCATCTTGCGCTTGATGATGCACTTGAGCGCATTGATGGCGGCATCCACAGGACCATTGCCCGATGCGGCAGCCTCGAAATGTTCGTTGGCCACCTGCAAACCGATGGAAGCCACAGAACGAACGCCCTTACCCGTAGTCACTTGCAGATAATCCAACTTCACGTTGTGAGTGGCACTGCGCTCTGCACCAGCCAACACGAGAATGTCATCATCCGTCACCTCCTTCTTTTTGTCGGCAAGTTTCAGGAAGTCCTCATAAATCTTGTCGAGTTTCTCGCCATCCACTTCCACACCATTCACATGCAGTCTATGTTTCAAGGCTGCGCGTCCACTGCGAGCTGTCAGCACGATGGCATTATCATCGATACCGACATCCTTAGGATCCATAATCTCGTAGGTCGAAGCGTTCTTCAACACACCGTCCTGATGGATGCCACTCGAATGAGCAAAGGCATTCTTGCCCACGATGGCCTTGTTGGGCTGTACAGGCATGTTCATCAGCGAAGAAACCATACGGCTCGTCGGATAAATCTTCGTCGTGTTGATGTTGGTCTCGATGCCAAGGTCTGGATGGGTCTTGAAAATCATCGCCACCTCTTCAAGAGACGTGTTACCAGCACGTTCACCGATACCATTGATCGTCACCTCCACCTGACGTGCACCTGCCAACACACCAGCCACAGTGTTGGCTGTCGCCATACCGAGGTCGTTGTGACAGTGGGTCGAGAGGATAGACTTGCCAGCGGCAAAGGCATCCACATGCTCATAGAGGTACTTGATTTTCTCATGATATTCGTTTGGCACACGGAAACCCGTTGTATCAGGGATGTTACAAACCGTCGCACCAGCCTTGGTCACCGCATCAATCACACGTGCCAGATACTCATTGTCTGTGCGACCAGCATCCTCTGCATAGAACTCCACGTCCTCCACGTACTTCTTGGCATACTTTACTGCAGCCACAGCACGTTCGATGATTTCTTCTGGAGTCGAATTGAACTTGTACTTGATGTGTGAAGGCGAAGTGCCGATACCTGTGTGGATGCGCTTGTGCTTAGCATACTGAAGCGCCTCAGCAGCTACGTCGATGTCCTTCTCCACTGCACGTGTCAACGCACAGATGGTAGGCCATGTGACTGCTTTCGAGATTTCTACCACACTGTTGAAATCGCCTGGACTGGAGATGGGGAAACCAGCCTCGATGACATCCACGCCCAATGCTTCCAGCTGCTTGGCCACCTGAATCTTCTCAACCGTGTTGAGCTGACATCCAGGCACCTGCTCGCCATCGCGCAGCGTCGTGTCAAAAATAAAAAGTCTGTCTGCCATTTTTATTGAATTTAATTTACTTCTCCCAGCAATAAGAACAGGCACCATCCAAATAAAAGAAAAACCCTCCCCACTGCCGTGAGAAAGGTTAAACATGAATGATATACTGTTATGCATGATAGCACACGCACACCTTTCTCACCTCCGACTCTGTAAGTCGCAGTCCATGAAGATTCGGTAGTACGATGTTGCTATAAGTTACCATTATTCCAAAATTTGTGCAAAGGTACAATCTTTTCTCGTTATGGCAAAACTTTTTTCACATTATTTATTTATTAGCCACAAAAGTGGTCACAGAACGGGCTGGAAGGATCGTTTTCTGCAAATCCACCTTGCCTACATTCTTCAAACTTTCGCCTTCGACATCTGAGGTGCGATAGGCAACAGCGGTTGAGAGTTGATTGTTGAGAGTTGATTGTTGAGACAGGTCGATGCTGATGGGACGGTCTTCCTTGCTGTAGTTGATGGCAACGATGGCAAGGGTTCCATCAGTGTTCTTGTAGGCAGAGAGCATAAGACCATCTATTTCCATGTTTCCTTCCATGTCGAGACGAACAGCGCCTGGACGGACGAAACGAGAGAAGTTTCCCAATGTCCACATCAACTTGGAGTCACGAACCATATTGGTTTGAACCATTCCACGGCCTTGACCACGACCGCCAAAACGTTCCCCTTTCACATACATTCGGATGAGTCCGTCCTTGTAGTTGCCACCAGCAGCTCGCCACCACTGCCACGAACGAGCATTGGCAACGGTCAAGTCATAATGCATCACACGAGCCACATAGAGGGCTTCTTCCATCGAAAAGTCAAAGCCACCACCTCCATGAATCTCCTCATCGTTGGACATGATGCAGAGTTCTGTCATCCAGAAGTCTACAGGAGATAGCGGGGAATTGACCTTATCGAATTCATCCTTCAGACGTTTGCGAAAGCCATACAATCCAGTACGTTCATAACCTCTGTCGCCAGGTTTGAGGATGGGTGTGTTGGTCCAATAGGAATGGCCAGCCATTAGACGAGCAATGCTGGGGAGATTGCCCACATAAGTGTCTGTGGAGTCTGGATTCCAGAAAGCTTGGATCTCGTAGCCACGTTGCCAGTCAGTCTGGTGGGTGGCGTACATGCAACGGAAGTCGCTGGACTCGTTAATAAGAATCTTGGTGGTGATGCCACGTCGCTGAAACTCGCTGTTCATCTCGCGGGCAATATGTGCTATCTCCCGATTGGTGGCAGGAGAACCCTCCTGCTTGGGACCGAGCCAGTTCCAGTGTCCATCGGGTTCGTTGACAGGACACACATAGTCGAAGTGGATGCCATCTTCACGCTCGGCTGTCTGCAGCATGTCGGCGATGTAGGAGGCAAAGTCGTCGTAGGCATCGGGCTTGAGATTGAAGGTGCCGCCACGTCCTGTGTTGGTGGCCAGTCCGTTTTGGGTCAGATGGACTGGTGGAGAATTGTAGAAAGCCAAGAAAGTGGGCACGCCTCTTTCTTTAGCCAACTTCAGGAATCGACGCTGACCCGTTTGCTTCTCGAAGTACTCCGTGCGAGTGTCGCGATTGATTTGCGCCGAGTCCCCCTGTGTGGCACTGCCTGCACCAGCATTGAAGCGCCAGATGGAGAGGCCGATGCCCTTGGGAGAGAAGACTTTCTCTTGTTCTCCTTGTGAGAGGACCGTTTGGTCAGGCTCCATTTCCATCGAGAAGAGCCAGTCGGCCACTTTCGTCTGGATGGAGTCTTCCCACTCCCCAATTCGCCACATGCTCCAAGCATCGCTGGCACCAAAGCCGTCGATGGTTTGTTGCTGATGGTTGGTCACTCGAAATGGGGTTACCTGCTGTGCCTTCGTTTGTCCTGTCATGCAGACAAGGATGGTACTCATTAGAATGGTGTTGGTAAAGCCTTTCATGTCATGTGTTGTGTTAGTTAAGTGGTACAAAGATAGAGCATTTAAGTGAAAAGTGAAAAAAGAAAAGTGAAAAATTTGCCACAGCACATGTATTTCAACGACTGCAATAGGCATTTTTTCATTTTTCACTTCCCGATTTCCACATTTTCTTCTTACCTTTGCACACGAAATCGAGGGGTACCCCAACAAAGATGACACTGATTTTCGACATCAAGCGATTTGCCATCAATGATGGCCCAGGCATTCGGACGACGCTTTTCATGAAAGGCTGTCCGCTGCGATGTGTGTGGTGTCATAATCCAGAGGGATTTGAGGAGCGACCTGTGAAAATGTACACGAAGAAGAAGTGCATCGGTTGCCAAACGTGTGTGGAGGTGTGTCCGGAGAAGAATTTGGTGATGACAGCCGATGGCATCAAGGACTTAGGTCATTGCGTGACATGCGGAAGGTGTACAGACGAATGTCCCACCTTAGCGTTGGAGATGGCAGGGAAGGAATGGAAGATGGACGACCTGATGACTTTGGTGGAAAAGGAACGGGCTGTGATGGAAGAGAGTGGAGGCGGTGTGACGATGTGTGGAGGAGAACCACTGATGCATGTGGATTACCTGTGCGAAGTACTGGACGAGTTGGGCAGAAGGGGGATTCATCGGACAGTGGACACGACGCTGTTCAGTTCAGCAGAGAACGTAAGGAGAGTGGCAGAACGATGTGAGCTATTTCTGGTGGATCTGAAACTGATGGACAGTGAGAAGCATCGCCAATATACCCGTGTGGGGAACGAACAGATATTGGCAAACATCCGCATGCTGAGCGAGACAGGAAAGCGGTTCTGGATACGCATCCCACTGATTGTGGGGGTGAACGCCGACGATGATAATCTGACAGCCACGGCTGAGTTCTTGGCATCGTTACCAAACAAACCCGAAGTGGTGAATCTGCTGGTCTATCACGATGTGGGCATCGGCAAACATGCCAGATTGGGAACGACATACAACCCAGAAGCAATCCAGATGGAGGCTCCGTCGGAGGAAGTTCAACGACATGCGCTCGACATCATGCAGGGACATGGACTGAACGCAAAAATAGGAGGATAAAATATATTATATATGAGAATTACAATTAAAATAGGTAGCAACGTATTGACGCGAGAGGATGGGTCGCTGGACGTGACTCGCATGTCGGCACTGGTGGATCAGATTGCCAGTTTGCGCAGTCAGGGACACGAAATCATCCTTGTCTCGTCAGGAGCCGTGGCCAGTGGACGAAGCGAGATGCAACACATCCAGCACGACCTCGACTCGGTGGATCAGCGACAACTCTTCTCGGCTGTGGGTCAGGCCAAACTCATCAACCGATACTACGAACTGTTCAGAGAGTACGGCATCCCCGTGGGGCAAGTGCTGACAACAAAGGAGAACTTCTCCGACACAGAGCATCGGAAGAATCAAGAGAACTGCATGCGTGTGATGCTGGAGAACGGGGTACTCCCCATCGTGAACGAGAATGACACGGTGTCGGTGACGGAACTGATGTTCACGGACAACGACGAACTCTCCGGACTCATGGCTCAGATGACGCAGTCGCAGATGCTCATCATTCTGAGCAACATCGATGGGGTGTACACAGGCGATCCTGCCGATCCTGAATCTCGTCTCATCAGCATTGTGAAGCCTGGAAAGGATCTGAGCGATTACATTCAGTCGAAGAAGTCGAAGGCTGGACGTGGAGGCATGCAAAGCAAATCGAACGTGGCCAAACTGACAGCATCCGCTGGCATCAGCGTGGTGATTGCCAATGGAAAGCGCGACAATATCCTCATCAGGCTGATGAACGACCGCGACAACACGCCCTGCACCGAATTTCTATGTTGAACATTAAATATGAGATACAAGATGGACAATAACATACAGTCAACCATCAACAGTCAACTGTCAACAGCAAAAGAAGCAAGCATCGACCTTGCTCTGCTCGACAACGAGACTATCAACCAGGTTTTGCAGGCTGTGGCCGATCGAGCCATCGCTGAAACGGACATAATTCTGTCTGCCAATGCCAAAGACCTCGCCAGAATGGACGAGACGAACCCCATGTACGACCGTCTGAAACTGACCAAGGAGCGCATCGAAGGCATTGCTAACGACACAAGGAAAGTATCCACCCTACCCTCTCCTCTCGGACGGGTGCTGAAGCATTCTGTGTTGCCCAATGGCCTCGAACTCAAGCGAGTGAGCGTTCCATTTGGCGTGATAGGTATCGTCTATGAAGCCCGACCCAACGTGACATTCGATGTCTTCTCGCTGTGTCTGAAGGCAGGTAGTGCCTGCATCCTGAAAGGCGGAAAAGATGCCGACGACAGCAATCGCGCCATTGTCGGCCTCATCAAACAGGTGTTGAGAGATTTCCACATCAACGAGAATGCCATCACCCTTCTGCCAGCCACACACGAGGCGACAGGAGCCCTGCTCCATGCCAACGGATATGTCGATCTGGTGATTCCACGTGGCAGTAAACGCCTCATCGATTTCGTTCGCCAGGAAGCCTCCGTTCCTGTCATCGAGACGGGTGCTGGCGTGTGTCACGCCTTCTTCGACAAGGCCGGAGATGTGGAAAAGGGAGCGCGTATCATCAACAATGCCAAGACACGTCGAGTGAGCGTATGCAATGCACTCGACTGCACGCTGGTGCATGCCGATCGCCTCGCCGACCTCCCCACCATTTGTGCGCCACTGAAGGAGAGCAATGTGGTCATCTTCGCCGATGAACCAGCTATGGCTGTACTCGTCGGACAGTATCCCAACGACCTGCTCAAGCCTGCCACCGACGAGAGTTACGGCACAGAGTTTCAGTCCTATACAATGGCCATCAAGACTGTTGCTACGGCTGACGAGGCCATCCGCCACATACGCCGTTTTGGTTCCGGCCATTCCGAGTGCATCATCACCGAAGACCGTGCCACAGCCAATCAGTTCATGGCACAGGTCGATGCGGCCTGCGTCTATCACAATGCACCCACTTCATTCACCGACGGAGCACAATTCGGTTTGGGAGCCGAAATCGGCATTTCCACACAGAAATTGCATGCTCGAGGCCCTATGGCTTTAGAGGAAATCTGCACGTACAAATGGCTTATTGAAGGTGACGGACAGGTGAGGCCAAAATAATCACTTCACCTCTTCGAAGTCCACGTAAGTCCCTTCGTTCTGACCAAACATCTTTCCATCTGATTGGGAAGATGTTTGTGTGTTTTCAGAACGGGCACCTTGACGGGAATGTGAAGATTGTCTGGAAGATGACGTTTTGGCAGACCGCTGATGTGTCTTTTGGTTGGCCGGTCTACCGAATCCGCGAAAAAGGCGGTACAGGGCACGCAAATTTCCGAAGCCCCCCACCATACGGCTCATC
This sequence comes from uncultured Bacteroidaceae bacterium, assembly GCA_905234125.1. GTDB lineage: Bacteria > Bacteroidota > Bacteroidia > Bacteroidales > Bacteroidaceae > Minthosoma. Next base: position 15,480 of record CAJOGQ010000047.1, read on the forward strand.
AGAAGGATGCCGATGCCAATAAACACCAGCGCTATGACAACTATTGTCACTAAGGCAGATATGAATGCTGACATATTCGTACTGTCGTTTTTAGATGTCGGGAGTCCGTTCTCCCTTAGTCTTCATCTTTGGGCAAGAATGATGCCACCATCGAGAGGATGACATAAAGTCCCATGCATACTGCCAATGCCCGGAAAAGGCCCATCCATGTGGGGATGTCGCCAAAGATGAAACGTTCCAGGCTCAGCATCAGGAAGCACAGCACCAGAAAGATGATTTTCATCTTGTCCTTCGGCCAGGAGAGTCGCCCCTTGAAGGCGAACATCGGCACTTCGCACACCAACAGCCAGCAGAACAACATCATGAAGAGGAACAAGAACAGGGCATTGAAACGCGGACTCGTCAGCCACCCCTCACAGCTGGAAATCAGAGCTCCCCAGAAAATGGCATTGGCTGGGGTCGGCATGCCAATGAATTCCGTGTGCTGACGCTCGTCTATGTTGAACTTCGCCAACCTCAAGGCTGAGAAGGCCGCCAACAGGAAGGCGGTGAACGGCATCACACGGAAGAAGAAATCCGTGCCCATGAACGAGGGATAAGCCACATGGTTGAACAGGGTGAAGATCATCGCTGAAGGTGCCACGCCGAACGTGACACAATCGGCCAGCGAGTCGAGCTCCACGCCCAACTTTCCACTCACCCCCAAGGCACGAGCCGCTTTCCCATCGAAGAAATCGAAGAGCGCCCCCAGCAAAATGAAGAAAAAAGCATCCTGATAGCCGTGATAGAAAGCGAAGTACGTCGCTATGCATCCGCAAATCAGGTTGCAACAAGTGATGATATTTGGAATATGATTTTTCATTGTCCTCACACATATATATTATATAAGACGCGCGATGACGGTCTCATTGCCCACAGTCCGCTGTCCCATCTTCACCAGCACCTCCGAACCAAGGGGCAGATACACGTCCACACGGCTTCCGAACTTGATGAATCCCATGTGGTCATCGATGAAGCACTCCTCACCCTCCTTCGGATAGGTGACAATGCGACGAGCCAACGCACCAGCTATCTGACGAGCCATCACCTCCACGCCATGCGACGTGCGGATGACCACCATCGAACGCTCGTTCTCCGTGCTCGCCTTGGGCAGATACGCCTTCAGGTAGTTGCCGTCCTGATGCGCCACCTTCACCACCGTCCCCTCACAAGGAATCCAGTTGGCATGCACATTCGTCAAACTCATGAAGATGGAAATCATCAGTCGCTTGTCATGAAAATACTCCATCTCCTCCACTTCCTCAATCACCACGATGTGACCATCGGCAGGAGCCATGATCGTCTTGTTCGTGGGTCCATTGAACATGCGCACAGGACAACGGAAGAAGTTCAGCAGAATGCCATACACAATCAGCACAATCCCGATGACGATAAAGGAACCCCAACTCAGCGTGGTTCTCGACATCCAGGCCAGACTGATGATAATCGCCGCCAGCACCCCCGTGTAGAGCAACGTGTGCTTGCCCTCATGGTGCAGACGAATTTTGTTTCTACGTTTGTTATGTATCAGCGGTTTTTCTTTCGACATGACAATTGCTTTTGGCCGTATTCACGGCAAGATTGCATGCAAAGGTACACACATTTTACTAAAAAGACAAACAAAAACACAACTTTTCCACATTTTTCCTCAAAACTTTTTGGGAAATCCAAAATAAAGCCCTAACTTTGCAGCCGCATTCCACAAAAGGAGTCCCCTTTTCGAGATTTCCCCGCGTCGAATGCTTCATGAGGATTGTGCTATGGTGTAATGGTAACACTACAGGTTTTGGTTCTGTCATTCCAGGTTCGAATCCTGGTAGCACAACTCAACGCTTGGACTTGTAGCTCAGTTGGTTAGAGCAACAGACTCATAATCTGGAGGTCCTTGGTTCAAGCCCAAGCTGGTCCACCCTAATAATCAGCAACTTAGAAGAAATTTAAGTTGCTGATTTTTCTTTTCGGGAAAACAATGCGAAAACAATCGGTTTGAGTTCAGCACCATTTTAAACAAGTTTTCGCAATCTTGTGCGACTGCGAAAACATAATGTATGGGAGCGATTGGAGCCATACTGCAGACCATCATTTTTCCGAAAAGCATTCTCTTGCCAAGTCAATGGCCTTTAGTCGAAGATCTTCCTCCACCCATTTTAGGGTAGCATATACACCATCGGCCAGCCAGAGGGTCATCAACTCCTTCTCGCTGACTTGATACAGCTCAGCCAACTTGGGAATCATGTCACGCCTAACTCGTCGTGCTCCAAGCTCCATCTTGCTGTACATGGGCTTATCCGTTTCCAGCAGCTCTGCCAATTGACGTTGTTTTAACCCATGTTCCAACCTCATTTCCTTTATCTTGCGGCCAAACAAACCGTAAATTCTTTTATCTTTCATTTTAATGTTTTTACGCTTATATTATCCTATCTATGGATATATCAATAGCCCTCTATATTCAAGGTCATGCTTCATGATTTCTTCCGTAAAGTTAATGTCAATGTCGATTTGGCTCAACCTCCTATTCTTGTCGTCTTCTGTGTGACTATCGTCTTGCAATACACTCAGCTTCATCCTAGCTTTGATGTATTCCATGCCGTTATGAATCGTCAATGCATTGACGGGTGCATTAGAGTTGAAAAAGTTAACGAAACATTGCCCCGCAAGTAGGTTTCCCCACTTTTCATATTTCTGTATGTTGTTTAGACATTTCTCTATTCTGTAATCTTGTATCTGTTCCATATCTATTTCTGTTCTAGGAATAATTAAATATGATTTGCTAACACGCATATAATATCATCATTGGTAACATACCTATATATCTGTGGAGGATGGAAATTCGGATCTACATTCCTTAACTCCATCAATCCTATAGGTGCTACAGCTTTTATCATCTCAAATTCTATACCAATAGCTTTGTTATAGCCATTGTAATATGAATAGAACCCTTGTTTGTCAATCCCCAATCGCTCTGAATGCTTATTCCACATTTCTTGTGGATTGCATATAATAATAGCTTTAACCTTTCCGAAGCCAACAACAGCTTTTACAGGGGCTGATGCGTAGATGATGACATAATCCCCAGGTTGGACGTTGGGCTTCATCTTTCTAAGTTCAATATCCTTTTTACCAGAAATAAGTTTATTTGCATATTCTGG
>CAJOGQ010000048.1 GCA_905234125.1 uncultured Bacteroidaceae bacterium
TACTACGTGTCACGGTGCGGGCAGCGGCGGTGGAGCCTTCCGTTGCACTAACAATAGTGGGATCGGCACTGCTGTCGAACTTCATATACTTTGTCCCGCCTTGCAGCCAGTAGTAGCCGTATGTGGCATCGGTCAGCGGCAGGAAGATGATGTTGCCCGCAGGGTTTGAGCTGCCTCCGCTCTTGGCACGGAAGTAAACGCCACTGACCAGCGTGCCGCCGTTGTCATAGCCTTGGCCGAAAATGCAGTCACAATTATCAATGAGTGCCTGCGCCTCGTCTTCTGTCGGCAGGGCGGCCTTGACGGCATCCGACAGGCTTTCGTATTCTACATTTGATGTCTTATCGTAGGGCAGCGTGGCTCCCTCGTTGCGGACAGCCCAGGACTTGCCCGTCGTCATCTCGATATGCTCGGCCAATGTGGCACTGAAGCGGTAAGCCTTACCACTGACCAGATTCTTGCCGGTCACATTGCCTGCATAGACCGTTCCGTCGCTGCAACGCACGGTGACATGGTAGCGACCCGTGGAGTGGTTCTTGGGGAAGAGCATCATCCAAGCCACAAGGGTGTAGTCGTTGCCGATGATGCAATTGGTAAAGCCTAATGACTGTTTGTATTGCTTGTAGTTCGCATCACTTCCATCGTTATAGTCCATGCCCGTTGCCTGAACGTTGTTGCCACTCTCAGCATTGAGTGACTCGAAATTCTCTGTAATTCTGGTGGGGAAATATAGGTTGTTGTCAGCATAGCGCGTCACAGTCAGCTCACTCACAGTCTTACCCACAGCCGATGCAGGCAGCGTGAGCGTAAAGCGACACGGACTGCACACATTATTGAAATGGAACAGGCACGAAGCCTCGCCATTGGTAGTCACCTTGGGAGCCACCATATAGTTGTAAGTGCCTAAGTGTGCCGTGCTGTTATTGCCCGTTTGAGATTGATCGCCCAGCCATATCATCCGATAGGTAGTGCCATCGGAATTGCTGTTGTATGGATAATAGGAATAGTACACAGCATCGTGGTTCAAGGTAAATGCGCCCCCTTCAAAACTCGTCTGCAGACTGCCTGAAGAGGTACTGCTCATGGCTTTGTGCGTTGTGCTCTGTAGATCGCCATTGAACGAGCCTACCACACAGATCACGTCGCCAGTATTCCAAGCGAACGACAAACCACTTTCACCGGCAGTCAGCGTGACACGAGTGGCAAGGCCATCCTCCTGGTCACCATATTCATAACTCGGCATGCAGGCATACACACCCTGCTGCATATTTGCTTCGGACAAGCCAGAAGTGTCGTCCGCTGCACAACCTACGAAAAGCAGTAGCGTTGATAGATATAAGATCAGTTTCTTCATTATCTTCATGATTCTTTAATTAAACCCATAGTAACTTCATCGATTACACTGTTCACTATTCTTAATCTCCCCATACATAATTGCGACCTTCTCCTGTTGGACTTCCATTCATGAAATGAGTAATGACAACTTTTATTCCCTTAATTCTTGGTGGCAAATACTTCTTCTTTCTCATAATAACTTTTTAAATTGTTGACACACAGACACATGAAATCCATCGCAATCAATCATTTACGCAGTGCATTGAACATCTTTCTCATTATGTCATGGTGTTTATGAGGGCAAAGGTACACTTTTTTTTCCAACCCACCAAACAATTCCCCATTTTTTATTACCGCCGCAAATTTACGATAAATAAACGAAACAAACAAATACAATAAAAAGATGGAAACAAAACATGTAGACAAGCAAACAACGGATGGAACTGTGCATAATATGGATACAATATATCAATTCTTTTACTCCAAAGGAATCTCGGGATGCTGGACGGAGAGTGGCAGCCCCTCATAGAGAATAGCGGTCTTGGAACCGTTGTTCTCCCCGTGATGGATGGTGTTCACCGTCTCGACCACAGCCTCGCCCTCATGAATCGTCTTCTGATGGCCTTCCAAATCTATCACCGTCAGTTCGCCCTGAAGGAGCACGCCGTAGTTCATCACGGGATGATGGTGCCATCCCAATTTTTGTCCTGGCGGTATCTCATAGTGCATGGCCACCAGTTCTGGGCGTCCCTGCAGATAATCAGGCAGTTCGGCGCCGTCCCAGCTCTGGCTGGTACGTATCAGTTCCTCACTCGTCACAGCCGGAGCTGGCTTATCCACTTGGTCGCCGGCCTTTTTGCAACCCGTGAACAACATGGACACGAGCATTGCGCCGCCCACGAAGGAAACGGCTGTCGGCCACCATTTATTTCTCTTTCCCTGTCCCATTTTAGGTAACTTGTGATATATTTGCGCACAAAGTTATGAATAATCGGGGAATTATCACTATCTTTGCCCCACTTTTGTGCGAAATCTTTATCAAAGAAGACTAAACCATGTAATTATGGGATAAAACGATATAGATATGACAGAACTGGAAAAATGCAACGCTGGATTGGACTACACCTATGCGGATGAAGAATTAATTGCCCGGAAAAGTAGAGCCATCCGTTGGTGTGAGGAGTACAACGCCATCGACGGAGAGGATTATGAGGCTCAGTATGCCCACCTCAAGAAAATGCTGGGGGGTGTCGGGGAACGGGTGTGGATTGCCAAGACCTTCAACTGTGACTGTGGCAAGAACATCTTTATCGGCAACGACTTCACGGGCAACTTCAACCTGACCATCCTTGACATCCGGGAGGTCTATATCGGGAACCATGTGATGATTGGACCGAACACCTTAATCACAACGGTTGGCCATCCCTTATCGCCCAAGGCAAGACGTGGTTATGGCGCTTTCGCCAAGCCTGTCAGAATTGGGAATGACGTATGGATTGGTGGCAATGTAACCATCCTGCCGGGCATCACCATCGGCAATAATGTGGTGATAGCGGCAGGAGCGGTGGTCACAAAGGACATTCCAGACAACAGCCTTGTCGGTGGTGTCCCAGCCAGACTGATTCGGGAACTTGAAAATGATGTGGAAGAATGATTGCCATCATCATGAACGGATTGTGTTCATCTATATTAGTCTACAACTTCACGATGATATTCCTCGTCAGCTTCGTCATAGACGCATGTCAGTTCGTCCACCATCACTTCACCATTCTCCACGTGAACTTTCATTTTGTTTTCGCCATGCCACCCACCATCAGTGAACGTGTAGTGATACCAGCCCTCGGAGTCTTTGGTGATGCTGAGCACTTTATCCTTGACGTCCTCTGCACCGGGCTTGCCATCTTGGGAAGCAGTGCGGAAAAGCCAGCCGGCATAGCCCTCACCATCATACTCGTACTGGTCTTTGAGGTATTGTAGCATCTTCGCCGTACAGTGTGCCTTCAGGAAATCCTCATCGTTGTAAAGTGTGTGCTCGTACATGTTGGTGATGAAATCACGGATGAGTGCGTCATCCTCAGAGTTTTGTGCGGAGGCATCATCCTTCACCTCCTCATCAACGTTCTTTTCTGTCACCTCTTCAGAGGCATTCTTGTCGTTCGCATTCTTGCCGTTTTCGCAAGAGGTGGTGCAGGTCAGCAGAAAGCATGCTGACACAACAATCAGTAAATACTTCATATTCATAATAGTAGTCAATTATTAGTTTTTGTTATTCTTATAATATTAATGTGTATGGATCAGATAAATAATTGCTATCTGTGCCAATAAAATCAGCGGAAGACCATACTTGAACTTCTTGTGCATTGTCTTGTGATGCCAAATTCTCATTCCCAATAATGCACCAATACTGCCACCAATGATGGCAAGAATCAGCAAAGTGGCTTCCGAGATGCGCCACTTGCTGTTCTTTGCCTTCCACTTATCTATGCCATAGACAAAGAAGGCCACAATGTTGATGACTATGAGATATATGAGTGTTATATGTATCAAAACGGTATGCGAAAGGATGAAATACACCATAATTATATATATGGCTCAATCATTTGATATACTTCACCTTCGATGTGTCGCGAGGCTTGGCATCGGGTTGCTCGTCGGGGTAGCCTACAGCGATGACATACAGCAGTTTGTAGTCAGCGGGGATGTCGAGACGGTCGCGGAAAGCTTTGGCTCTTTCGTCAGTCGTCAAGGCACGAACAGGTCCTGTCTGTATGCAGGTTCCGAGTCCCAAAGACTGGGCGGCCAACATCATGTTCTCACCCATCAGGCCAGCATCAAGGTCGAACTTTCCGTCTGCAGGAGCACAGACACAGATGAGGTTAGGGGAATTGCGGCACATGTCCTTCACATCGGCCATCAGCTTCTGGTCTTCAATGATTCGCACAGCCCAGTTCTGTCGGTTTATGGCACTCGGAGCGTTGATGCCAGCAAGGGCTATGGCTTCCAACTTCTCATGTTCAACCGGCTTGTCGAGATACTTGCGGACAGACCGACGCGCCATGATGTTACCAATCACTTCGTTATTGTACACTTCTTGTGCCGAAAGGGTCAGCACGCCCATCATTGCCATGAGGCAGATAATCATTTTTTTCATAATCAGTATTTGTTTTAGTCTTTGAATATTTTCTGAGCAAAAAGAGTGAGATAGATGCGCCAGTTGCGCCAGATATGTCCACCATCATTCTCATAGTACTCGTAAGGATAGTGGTGCTCATCCAGATATTGGCGGAGTTCCGTGTTCATCTGCATAAGGAAGTCTTCCTTGCCGATAGCTATCCAGTAGAGTTTAGGTTTCGAGGCGAAGAGAGTGGCCATTTGCTGATCGAATTGGGCATCATTCCGCTTCACTCTTCCTGCGGCAGACTGGAGGCCGTAGTAGTCGAAAGTCTGAGGATAACGGTAGGAGATGCCGAACGTGTGACCTCCACCCATCGAGAGACCTGTAACGGCTCTTCCCGACCGCTTCTTGATGGTCTTGTAGTGCTTGTCAACCCAGTTGACGATGTCCATGAAGCTCTCTTCCATTGAAGCCTTTGCCCCAAGTTGGTTGAAGGCGTTTCCGTCGGGGACGTACATACCCGCGTGCCACCAGCCAGGTGCGGCATCGCAAGGAGGATTGCCATTGGGCATCACCACAATCATGGGCACAGCTTTGCCCTGAGCTATCAGGTTGTCCAGTATTTGTGATGCACGTCCAAGGTCGCCCCAGGCTGTCTCATCCCCGCCATGGCCATGCAGGAGATATAGAACAGGAAAGGCCTTCTTCCCGTCGTAAGTGGGGGGAAGATACACGGTCATGCGACGTTGGGTTCCTAAGGTGGGACTGTCGTACCAAACCCGGCTAAGTGTGCCGTGAGGTACATCATTCACAGCATAGAGACTCCCCTTGTCGCCCTGTTCTTTCGAGACGATAAAGATGTTGCTGAGTGTGGAGATGTCACGGTTCACATAGGAGTTGGCAGGGTCGATGAAACGCTGTCCGTCAACCGAGATGCTATAGGAATAAAGTTCGGGATTCAAGGGTTGGGTGGTCACGCTCCATACCCCATTCTCCCCCTTCTGCATCTCCAGACGGCGGTTGCGAATCTCCTCAAAGTCGCCGCTGACACTCACCTTTTGTGCCGTAGGATCATAGAAGTTGAAGGTCACGCTTCCGTCGGTATTGATGACAGGAGAAGTCACTCTGGGCCTCTGACCCAGTTGCTGTTGAGCGAAGCTCTGCATCGCCATCAGGCAACAGCTAATTAGTAAAAAGAAATGTTTCATGAGTTTGTGTATTTGAGATAATTTATATATTTCCGATAATATTTGCAAATGTACAACAATTTATCAAACCTCACAAATTTTGAGTGAATTATTTTGAAGCATTTCTTTGTATTTTGTTCACTTATCCGTACCTTTGCAAGCAAATTGCAATACAGGAATAGATTTTCTGAAGCATAATAGAAGAGTATATAATGAAGAAAAGCAAACAGAAGAGAAAGATGATTGTGGCCATTGACTCGTTCAAGGGATGTCTGACTTCGATGGAGGCAAATCAGGCTGCATCGGATGGCGTCCGTTTGAAGATGCCAGAGGCCGAGGTGGTGCAGATTCCTGTCAGCGATGGGGGCGAGGGCTGGCTGGAAGCTTTTCAGACAGCTTTGGGAGGAGAATTAGTACAAATCCATGTCAAAGACCCGCTGATGCGACCTGTCTTGGCGCCGTATCTTGTGCAGGGGGATAAGGCTGTGATTGAAATGGCCAAGGCGAGCGGACTCACGTTGCTTGCTCCTGAAGAGCGAAACCCGTTGGTGGCCAGCAGTTATGGTACGGGGCAGTTGGTGACGGATGCCATTCGTCGAGGCTGCAAAGACATCATTGTAGGATTGGGCGGCAGCGCCACAAGTGATTGTGGCTTGGGCATGCTCCGTGCTGTCATAGATGCCTTTACACAGCAACTATCTTTGCAGGAAGAATCCATAAATCCAGGCACATGGAATGAGGTCTTGGCGGCATTACACGATGTCAAGTTCACGATTGCCACCGATGTCACCAATCCGCTTTGTGGTAAGCAAGGAGCAGCGGAGGTGTTTGCACCTCAGAAGGGCGCCACGCCTGAGATGATCCGATGTCTGGATGCCCGCGCCAGACGTTTTGCGGAGGATTCTGCCCGACATTTCGGCTACGATTGTCAGAATCAGCCAGGTGCAGGAGCTGCTGGAGGCTTAGGCTATGCCTTCATGCAGTATATGAAGGCTGAATGCCGTTCAGGCATCGAACTCCTGCTCGATGCCGTGCATTTCGATGAACTGCTGAAAGACGCTGACCTTGTCATCACGGGTGAGGGCTCTGCAGACCGTCAGACGCTGATGGGCAAACTCCCATACGGCATACTTCAGAGAGCCCGCCACCACAACATACCAGTCTGTCTGCTGGCTGGTCGCATCAAAGATCAACAACTGTTGATTGATGCCGGCTTCACCCATGTGAAATGCATCAATCCACCAGAATTGCCTCTCGAAGAAGCCATGAAGCCAGAGACAGCGAAGAGGAATATCTGTCAATGTGTTTGTTCATGTCTGCAATGACGAGATTGATTTTCATAAAAAGAAGGTTTCTATTTTTTCCCATTCGTCACACAGCTCCTGCATCGAATGGAACAAGAGGTTCGCGCCAGGATTCAGCAAAGCTTCATCAGGTAGGGGGCCTGTGTTCACGGCAATTGTGAACACACCTGCCGCCACACCCGCCTCCACACCTAAAGGAGCATTTTCCACCACGATAAAGTTACAAGGAGTAAGCTCCCCTGCCCCCTTCGTGGATTGAATGGATTTTCGATACTTCTCCATCCCCATCAAGTAAGGTTCAGGATTGGGCTTCCCGTATTTCACGTCGAAAGCAGTCACCATCAACTCCTCCTTGAAGATGTCAGGAAAATTCCTGTTCAAACGGTCTAAGAGCGTCTTCTGACCGCTACCCGTCACCACCATCGGCACTACCCCACTCGCCTTCACCTTCACCAGCAATTCATACGCTCCAGGCATCCTCTCGGCCTTGGGACACCGATTGAACAACTCGCTCTTATATTTATATATATTGTGTATCTCCTCCTCTGTGGCCTCATGTCCACGCTGACGAAGAGACACCAAATTGATGGTGCCGGCACCAGTGCGACCCTCGTGCATGTACGCCTCCCATTCAGGCAAGTCCAGTCCGAAGTGCGCCATCGTCTCGTGCCAGCATCGGGCATGATTCTTCATCGAATCAAACAGCACCCCGTCCATATCGAACATCATAGCCTTCAGCTCCATCCGCTCCCAGCTTTTTCCTGCCAGATACCGTTCGACAGCAGATTCTATCTTTTTCCTATCCATGCTTTTCCAACATCCCTACTCTTTCAAAAACTTTGCCCATCGCATGGGCTGATTAATTCTTCCTCAATGATCTTCACCTCTTCTGGCGAAAAGTCTTTCATCATCTCCAGCCAAGTCTTCGTCTGCAAACGGATGTCCTTGCTGATTTCCTCCTTCGCCACACGCAACATCTCTTCGTGGTCGAAGGCCAACTGTTTCGGCACTGCGTTCAGAGGGAACCACTTCGCCTGCTGGGCATCGTCCATCCCCTTCACTTCGCTCTGCCTCACCACAGAATAGTAGGCAATCGTCAATACACGTTCTCGTGGATCACGATCAGGAGCCGAAAAGGCATGAAACTGCTTCACCACAGCCGTCTTCAGTCCCGTCTCTTCCATCAGTTCACGCCTTGCGCCCTCCTCAGCCGATTCGTCCATCTCCAAGAATCCACCAGGGAAAGCCCAACAGCCCTTGTAAGGTTCACCACCTCGCTCAATGAGCAACACGTTCACACTCTTGCCGTCAAATCCGAAAATCACGTTATCCGTCGTCACGCTCGGATGCGGATACATGTAATGATACTTCAATTCTTCCATTTTCTTATGATTGATGCCTTCTTCATGAGCCTGCACTTCACAAGGGAATGATGTCAAAGCACTCTCCCCCTTCAGCATGACTGCACAAAGAAAGAAATTGATAAACAATAATATCCATGTTTTCATCATGGAGGCAAAGGTACGGCATTTTGTGCAATTACACAATATTCACCCCATGAAAAAGATAAGATTTGTGCATCATTGTGCCGTTTTTCACGTTTTGTAGAGTTTTTTTGAGGAAAGTTTGCTTTTGTGTGAAATATAAGTGGTATCTTTGCAAGGTTTTTTGCATTGAAACTCAAAATACATATAACAATATATGATAAAGATTACTTTTCCTGACAATTCAGTACGCGAGTATGAGGCTGGCGTAACTGGTTTGGAGATAGCCGAGAGCATCAGCCAGCGGTTGGCGCAAGACGTAATTGCATGTGGTGTGAACGGCGAAACGACAGAGTTGAACCGTCCCATCATGGAGGATGCGACGATTGCACTGTATAAGTTTGATGACGCTGAGGGCAAGCACGCTTTCTGGCACACTTCTGCCCACCTGATGGCTGAGGCAATCGAAGAGCTGTGGCCAGGCACCCAATTCGGTATCGGTCCTGCCATCGAGAATGGTTTCTACTATGACGTGATGCCACCTGAGGGTGTGAAGTTGAGCGATGCCGACTTCCCCAAGATTGAGCAGAAGATGCAGGAACTTCAGCAGAAGAAGGAGGCACTGGTGAGAAAGGACATCTCGAAGAAAGATGTGATGGAACTTTTCGCGTCGAAGGGACAGAGCTACAAGAATGAACTGATTGCGGAGTTGGAAGATGGTAAAATCACCACCTACACGCAAGGTAATTATATCGACCTCTGTAAGGGGCCTCACCTGATGACCACAGCGCCCATCAAGGCATTCAAGTTGTTATCGTTGGCTGCTGCTTACTGGCGTGGCGACGAGAAGCGCCCCATGATGACTCGCATATACGGCATCTCGTTCCCCAAGAAGAAGATGCTGGACGAGTACTTGGTAGCTCTCGAAGAAGCCAAGAAGCGCGACCACAGAAAGATTGGCAAGGAGATGGAGTTGTTCATGTTCTCCGACCGTGTGGGTAAGGGTCTTCCGATGTGGTTGCCCAAAGGAACTGCTGTTCGTCTTCGTCTGCAGGACTTCTTGCGCAAGATTCAGAAGCGATATGGCTATCAGGAAGTTATCACTCCGCACATCGGTGGAAAGAACCTCTATGTGACTTCTGGTCACTATGCCCACTACGGCAAGGATTCGTTCCAGCCTATCCACACGCCAGAGGAAGGTGAAGAGTATCTGCTGAAACCCATGAACTGCCCTCACCACTGTGAGATTTTCGCCTGGCAACCACGCTCCTATAAAGACCTGCCATTCCGCTGTGCAGAGTTTGGAACGGTGTACCGCTATGAGCAGTCAGGTGAGTTGCATGGATTGACCCGTGTTCGTTCGTTCACACAGGATGATGCGCACATCTTCTGCCGTCCAGACCAGGTGAAGGATGAGTTCCTTCGTGTGATGGACATCATCAACATCATCTTCAAGGCTCTCGACTTCAAGGACTTCGAGGCTCAGATTTCGCTTCGTGACCCAGAGGACAAGGAGAAGTATATTGGTTCGGACGAAGTGTGGGAACAGGCTCAGAACGCCATCATTGAGGCTTGTGCAGAGAAGGGATTGCCCACTCGCACAGAGTTGGGTGAGGCAGCGTTCTATGGCCCTAAGCTCGATTTCATGATTAAGGATGCACTGGGCCGCCGTTGGCAGTTAGGCACCATTCAAGTGGACTACAATCTGCCAGAGCGTTTCCAACTGGAATATACAGGTGCAGACAATCAGAAGCATCGTCCTGTGATGATTCACCGCGCCCCGTTCGGATCGATGGAGCGTTTCATCGCTGTGCTCATTGAACACACTGCTGGTCACTTCCCACTCTGGCTCATTCCTGACCAGGTGGTGGTATTGCCCATCTCGGAGAAGTTCAACGACTACGCAAAGGAAGTGGCTGCAACTCTGAATGCTCAAGACGTGCGCACCATCATTGATGACCGCAATGAGAAGATTGGTCGCAAGATTCGTGACAACGAAATGAAGCACATCCCCTATCTGCTCATCGTGGGTGAAAAAGAGGCCGCTGATGGTACTGTGAACGTAAGAAAACAAGGCACTCAGCAACAGGAAACGATGAAAATCGAGGACTTTGCAAAGAAAATTCAAGAAGAAGTGCGTCAAATGACAGAAAATTTCTGAAATAATTTTGTCATGTCTTTGATTTGCACTACCTTTGCACCCGATTTTGATATAAAATAATTACATAACTCAAAAAATCATACCGTAGGTTAATCAGCCAACCGAATGAAAGGTGACAACAAAAAACAACAGTACAGAATCAACGAACAGATTCGTGTACCAGAAGTGAGAATTGTAGGTGAAGACATCGAGTCCACCGTCATGCCAACCCGTGAAGCGCTCCGTCTCGCAACAGACAAGGAAGTCGATCTCGTTGAAATTTCTCCCAACGCAAAACCTCCGGTATGTCGACTTATCGACTACTCCAAGTTCCTCTATCAGCAGAAGAAGAAGGCAAAGGAACTGAAGGCCAAGCAGGTGAAGGTCGAGGTGAAGGAAATCCGTTTCGGTCCTCAGACAGGTGAGGCTGACTACGCTTTCAAGCTGAAGCATGCCCAAGAGTTCCTGACAGACGGAAACAAGGTGAAGGCCTACGTGTTCTTCAAGGGACGCTCCATCGTCTTCAAGGAACAAGGAGAAGTGCTTCTCCTCCGATTCGCCAACGACTTGGAAGAACTCGCCAAAGTGGAGAGCATGCCATCACTCGAAGGCAAGAAGATGTTCCTCACTCTGTCACCTAAGAAGGCCGGTGCTCCGAAAAAGAGCCAACAACGACGCGACAACGAGGCCGCAGAAGCTGAAGCCAAGGCTAAGCGTCAGGCTGAAGAGGAGGTGAAAGGTCCCAACCCCAACAGCCCCTTCGCAGGACTGGCTGAGAAGTTGGCCGCAAAGGAAGTGGAAGAAAGTTGATGGGTGTAGAAGCCTCCCCCAACCCCTCCGAAAGAGGGAGAACGGAGAGGTTAGAGTGAAAAAAGAATAGAAGTGCGTAACGCCCTGGTATATGCGTTGCCACACATTATTAATAATTAAATAAACAAAAAAATGCCAAAAATTAAAACTAAGTCCGCTGCAAAGAAGCGTTTCACGCTTACTGGAACAGGAAAGATTAAGCGTCAGCATGCTTATCACAGTCACATCTTGACGAAGAAGACAAAGAAGCAGAAGAGAAATCTCGACCACAGCACGATTGTCGTAAAGGCAAACCGCAAGCAGGTGCTCGATTGTCTTTCACTCCGCTAAAATCCAGTAAGTAAGTAAAAAAACAAAAGTTTAATCGAATCGTTAGCCCAACAAGAACGTAAACAATCATCAAGTTCGACAGAACTCACGAAAACGTCGCTAAGATTCAAAAAGCAAAAAAATTATGCCAAGATCAGTAAATCATGTTGCATCACGCGCTCGCCGCAAGAAGATTTTGAAGCGCGTAAAAGGTCAGTTCGGTGCTCGCAAGAACGTTTGGACCGTTGCTAAAAACGCCTATGAGAAAGGCCTCACCTACGCATTCGCAGACCGTCGTCGCAAGAAGCGTGACTTCCGTTCACTCTGGATTCAGAGAATCAACGCAGCCGCCCGTGCCGAGGGAATGTCTTACTCTCAGTTCATCGGCGCCCTCCACAAGGCAGGTATCGACCTCAACCGCAAGACACTTGCATACCTCGCAGTACACAACGCTGAGGCATTCAAGGCTATCGTTGAGAAGGTAAAATAACAAATAAGGTATTGAAGGGAAGTTAAAGGGGAGTTAAAAGGAACAGAAAGGACGAGAATCTTTCGACAAGAGTATCGTCTCTATAACTTCCTTTTAACTTCCTTTTAATTTCCCTTCAAGTCCGTTCGAATCTATTCGAAACTGTTCTAATCTGTTTAAATCCGTTCTAAAATTATAATAGATATGAAAGCATTTGTATTCCCTGGTCAGGGCGCTCAGTTCACAGGAATGGGCAAAGACCTTTATGACACGAATCCTAAAGCGAAGGAATTGTTTGACAAGGCAAACGAGATCCTGGGCTTCGACATCACTAAGATTATGTTTGAAGGCACTGCTGAAGAGTTGAAGCAGACGAAGGTGACTCAGCCTGCAGTGTTCCTGCACTCTGTCATCTCTGCCATTTGTTTGGGCGACGCCTTCGATGCAGATATGGTGGGTGGTCACTCTCTGGGTGAGTTCTCAGCATTGGTTGCAGCAGGCGCATTGTCTTTTGAGGATGGTCTGAAGTTGGTTTCTCAGCGTGCTCAGGCGATGCAGAAGGCTTGCGAGGCAGCTCCTTCGACGATGGCCGCCATCATTGGATTGGACGATGCCAAGGTAGAAGAAGTATGTGCTTCTATCTCCAAGCCCGGCAACATCGTGGTGCCTGCCAACTACAACAACCCAGGCCAGCTGGTGATTTCTGGTAATGTGGAGGCTGTGAACGAGGCTTGTGAGGCTCTGAAGGCCGCTGGTGCCAAGCGCGCTCTCCCACTCCCAGTAGGTGGCGCATTCCACTCTCCACTGATGCAACCTGCCAAGGATGAGTTGCAGAAGGCTATCGAGGCCACGAACTTCTCTACGCCCAAGTGCCCCGTTTACCAGAATGTGGATGCCAAAGCTCATACTGATGCTGAGGAGATCAAGCAGAACCTCATCGCTCAGTTGACGGCTCCAGTGAAGTGGACATACGAGGTGCAGGCCATGATTGCCGCTGGTGCCACTGACTTCACAGAGTGCGGTCCAGGCAAGGCATTGCAGGGCATGATTGCCAAGATTGACCGTAATGTGACGGCACATGGCATCGCATAAGTTCATAAGAAAGTATTTCTGTTGCATGGCAATAGGCTTCATCTGCTGTTGCCATGCAACTTCTCAATCTTTACCCTCCTCAAGCAATACTAATAATATAGAATCAAAAACCTCATCCAACACCGATACTATGGAAAAGATAGTAATCTATCAGGTTTTCACTCGCCTCTTCGGATCCAATGCCAACAAGAACGTGAGCAATGGGACGAAGAAGGAGAATGGTTGTGGCAAGATGGCCGACTTCACAGGGAATGCCCTTGCCGAAATCAAGAAATTAGGCGCGACCCACATCTGGTACACGGGTCTCATTGAGCATGCAACGAAGACTGACTACTCGGAGTATGGCATCCAGAAGGATCATCCCGCAGTGGTGAAAGGCAATGCCGGCAGTCCGTATGCCATCAAGGACTACTACGACATCGACCCCGATCTGGCCGTGAAGGTGCCAGAGCGCATGAAGGAGTTTGAGAATCTGGTGATGCGTACTCACAAGGCCGATCTGAAGATGATCATCGACTTCGTGCCCAACCACGTGGCTCGCCAGTATCATTCCGATGCCAAGCCTGAAGACGTGAAGGATTTGGGCGAAGAGGACGACACGACGATGGCGTTCGACCCTCAGAACAATTTCTATTACCTGCCAGGCACGACGTTCGCACCCAATTTCTCTCTGCACGACGACGAGATGGGTGACTATGTGGAGACACCGGCCAAGGTGACGGGCAATGACTGCTTCACTCAGTGGGTGGGACAGAACGACTGGTATGAGACGGTGAAACTGAACTACGGCGTGGACTATCAGGGCGACAACCGTCTGATATTCAGTCCTTCCACTCCGAGCACATGGCTGAAGATGCGCGACATTCTGCTGTTCTGGGCATCGAAGGGTGTGGACGGATTCCGTTGCGACATGGCTGAGATGGTGCCGTGCGACTTCTGGGGATGGGTCATCCCACAGGTGAAGGCGAAGCATCCCGACATCCTGTTCATCGCCGAAGTGTACAATCCGCATGAGTACCGCAACTACCTGCACCGCGGACATTTCGACTATCTCTACGACAAGGTCGGATTCTACGACACGGTACGTGCCGTGATGGGCGGTCAGTCGGCCACCAGCATCACGGGAGCCTGGCAGAGCGTGGACGACATCCAGAGCCACATGCTCCACTTCCTCGAGAACCACGACGAGCAACGCATTGCCTCCCGATTCTTTGCTGGCGACGCACAGAAGGGCAAGCCCGCCCTGCTGGTGAGCGCCCTGCTGAGCACCAGCCCGATGATGGTCTATTTCGGACAGGAATTGGGCGAGCAAGGCATGTACTCCGAGGGATTCAGCGGTCAGGACGGTCGCACGACCATATTCGATTACTGGACCATCGATCTCATCCGCCGATGGAGAAACAATAACAAGTTTGACGGCTCGCTGCTGTCGAAGGAGGAGAAGGAACTGCAGAAGTACTACACCCGGGTGCTCACCCTGTGCAACAAGGAGAAGGCCATCCGCGAGGGCCAGTTCTTCGACATCATGTATGTGAATCAGGGGCAGGGCATGAACGAGCATCGCCAGTTCGCTTTCCTGCGCAAGGCTGACAAGGAGCTCATCCTCGTCGTTGCCAACTTCGACGGAGAGCCCGGACGTGCTTGGGTGAAGATACCCGCTCATGCTTTCGAGTGCATGGGCATCCCCACAGACGGTACTCCCCGGGAGGCCAAAGACCTGCTGACGGGCAAGAAGGAGAAGCCTCAGGCGCTCATCCCCGACGGCACCATCTATGTGGAGCTTCCCCCACAGGGAGGAAAGGTGCTGAAGTATAAACTTTGACGCATTTGTACAGTGCCAATATGTGAGTTGGTGTATTGACCGAAACATGGTCAATATACCAACTCTCTTTTTGTAGATATAGTTGGAATATTACTCGAAGTATAGGTGGAATATTACTTGAAATATAGTATGACAAATTGGCGGAACTACTTCAGCAAATATGGCAGGTATACTTCAAGTATTATTTGAAGTATACTTGAACTATTATTTGAAGTATACTTGAAGTAATATTTGAAGTATAGTTGGAAAAATATTCTTAGTTAGGTAAGAGTACCATTCTTAGTTAGGTAAGAGTACCATTCTTAGTTAGGTAAGAATATTATGCATAGTTAACTTAGATGATTATACATAATATATTTGGACGATTATCCAAAGTATATTTCGGATAATCGTCCAAGTACGGTCGTAAGGAAAATGGAGGTATAGGAACGTCAGAAGTTGTAGGACAGTCCGAGGGTGAAATATTCCTTGAACTGGAAGTATCCGAGTGTGTCGTCCCAATACTTCATGTCACGGTTGTCGTCAAACCGCCATAGGGTGTAAATCTCGCTGGAGATGTACTTGTTGAACTGGAAAGTGAACACGTTCTCCATCTCTCCCTCCACATACTCGTAGGAAGTGAAAGTGTAGAATCGGCATCGCCAGAGGAAGTTCTTGGCCAGCGTCAGCTTGGAGTTCAGCTCGATGCGCGAACCGAAGTCCTGCTGGAAATCCTTATCCTTCATGTTGAACGACGCATGGATGGTCTCTTCCTCATCGCCGATGTAGCGCATCTTGTAGGAGAACGGCAACAGGGCCAGCGAGAAGGTGTTGCCGTTCTTGAGCGACGGCTTGAAGTCCATACCGAGCGAGGCGTTGGCGTCCAATGGGGCAAAGAACCTGGAGTAGGCCCTGCGGTCGTTGCTCCGATAGCCTGGCAGGAACTGGGTCTTTCCCTCGACGGAGAGCGTGTAGTACCACGACTTGGTGGCCTTCACGCCGAGCTTGGAGTAGAGGTCAATCTTGTCGTTGTTCGTCAGATAGCGGTGGATGGAGTCGGAAGTGGCCGTCACGAAACCGAGGCGAAGGTCGAGCTTGTTGTCCCACGAGAGACGCTTCTGGTCGTTGTAGTTCGCCTCGAGCTGGAGACCAGAGAGCAGGGTCACGTTGTTGTTACCACCTTTGTACCACTGCTCAGAGAAGTAGTTCTGCGTGAACTGCAGGGAGAACTTGCCCGTCGTCGTCCAGAAGTTCGGCTTCTGAATATGCAAGTCCAACTCCACATCGTCCACAATATCCGTCACATCCTTGATCTCATCCACCTTATTATATATATCCACCAGATCCTCCTTCTTCGCCTCCGTGGCCGGAAGCGTCGCCAAGATATGCTCCGAATTGATCTGCGCATCAGAATAGCGGAAAGCATTAGGATGGGAAATGTAGGCACGCATCAGGGCATGGCTGGAAAGACTCAATATCTGATCAGGAGCGCCAGGGAGTCTGGAGATTCCGGAGTTCTCAGAGATTCCGGAAAATCCAAAGTTTCCAGAAAAGTCCGGAGCATCCAATCTAAAGCCATCCTTCAAGGCCGAACTGAAATAGATGCCCGGCCCCATCAGTTGGTATATGTATGGCGACATCACCACATTGACCGAATCCGTCGGAAGCGCAATGGCCTGCTTGCCCGACTGCTGAATTTGCTTCTTATATTTGGAGACAATCGACGAGGCCAACCTGGAGTAGGAAGTCTGTGCTCCGGCCTGCACCGACATCAGAAAGCACATCAGGAGCAGGAGAAACAGGCGACATCCGAGAGGCCAGTCACGATGGAAAATAAGCTTCGTGTTCATATACTTTATGCATAATTTTGTGCAAATTTAGGCTTTTTTTCCGATTATTCAGCACAGGAACGGCAATTTAAGAGCGAAAAATTTCCTATATTCGAGAAAAAGCCCTAAATTTGCACCTCAAATGAGTGTGGCAGACCCATTTCTGCCCATCAGGACGACAGAACAAATCACATATTATAAACAAATTAATTTTCAACAACTATGCCAAACGGTAAGAAGAAGAAAAGACACAAGATCTCGACTCACAAGCGTAAGAAGAGACTGAGAAAGAATCGTCACAAGAGCAAGTAAACCTTGCCATCAGGACGAAAGAAGAAGAACGAACCCTGTATGAACTATTCTCTGCGAAGGGAATCATATAGGGTTCTTTCTTTGGACTGAACAAACCTCCGAGGATGCAGACCCGTCAGTGGACGGACACCGGCATCCGAGGATGAAAACTAAACAAAAACTCAAAAGGTAAAGCAAAAATGACCAGCGAACTAATCATCGATGCTCAGCCGAAGGAAGTCACCATAGCCCTGCTCGAAGACGAGAAGCTCGTCGAGTTTCAGAAAGAAGGCCAGGACAGCAAGTACTCCGTAGGCAACATCTACGCCGGAAAAGTGAAGAAAATCATGCCGGCACTCAATGCATGTTTCGTCGATGTGGGTCATGAACGCGAAGCATTTCTGCACTACCAACAAGCACTTCCTCTCCTTAGAGAAGTATGTGAAGCAAGTGGTGAGCGACCGACGCAAGCTCGCCCCCATGGCAAAGGCTGCAGGGCAGTCCGCGCTGGAGAAAGTAGGAAGCATTCAGGACGTGCTGGAACTGGGACAAGAGGTGATGGTGCAAATCACCAAAGAACCCATCAACACGAAGGGACCGAGACTCACAGGCGAAATCTCGTTCGCAGGACGCTACATCGTCCTCATCCCCTTCGACGACAAAGTGAACGTCAGTTCCAAAATCAAGTCAAAAGAAGAACGCGCACGTCTGAAACAGCTCATACAGAGCATCAAACCCCGAAACTTCGGAGTGATTGTACGCACAGTGGCAGAAGGCAAACGAGCCGCCGAGCTCAACAACGAGATGAGCATGCTCGCCGATGCGTGGAACAGTTGCATCACGAAGATTCAAAAAGCTACAAGTCTGCCAGTACTTGCACACGAAGAAACTGGCCGAACTGTCTCCATGCTGCGCGACCTCTTCAACCCCTCCTACGAGAGCATCCACGTCAACAACGAGGACGTCTACAACGAAGTCCGACGCTACGTCAGCCTCATCGCCCCGGGCAAAGAGTCCATCGTCAAACTCTACAAAGGCAACGCACCCATCTTCGACAACTTCAATGTGACGAAGCAAATCAAGTCGGGACTCGGGCGCACAGTCAGCTTCAAGCACGGAGCCTACCTCATCATCGAGCACACCGAAGCCCTCCACGTCGTCGACGTCAACTCGGGCAACCGCAACCGCGGGCTCGACAACCAGGAGGAAAACGCCTTCACCGTCAATATGGAAGCCGCCGAGGAACTCGCACGACAGCTCCGTCTCCGCGACATGGGAGGCATCATCGTGGTCGACTTCATCGACATGGACAGCTCCGAGCACAACCAGAAGCTCTACGAACACATGACACAGCTCATGAAGAGCGACCGCTCCAAGCACAACATCCTGCCGCTGAGCAAATTCGGCCTCATGCAGATCACCCGACAGAGAGTCCGTCCAGCCATGGACATGCGCGTCGAAGAAGTTTGCCCCACCTGCTTCGGAAAAGGAGTCGTACAGCCATCCATCATGTTCACCGACACATTGGAGCGCAAAATCGACTACATCGTCAACAATCTTGGTATGAAGAAATTCAAGCTCTACGTCAACCCATACGTAGAAGCCTACATCACCAAAGGCCTTATCAGCCTCTACCTCAAATGGCAGATGACCTACGGCTTTGGTGTCAAAGTCTATCCGAGTCAGGAACTCGGTTTCCTCCAATACAAGATCCTCGACCCCAAGGGCAACGAGATCGACATGACAGAAGAGATGGAAACCCGCTGACAGCATCAACGCATGCTCCAGCATTCCCCCGACTCCCCACTTCGCGGAGTGAAAGACTCACAGCAACACAAAGGAGGATGTGCCCCATCTGGCACATCCTCCTTTTACTTTACAACCCGCATGGAGTCCTCCCTATTATGAGGGGAGGGTTGGGGAGAGGATCTATCATCTCACCTTCAGGAGGTCACCCGTTGCGGGGATGTAGTCATCGTCCTTGAAGTTCATCTTGTAGAGGGCATTGAGCTGAATGCCGTAGAACTGGGCGATAGTGTACATGGATTCGTCGGACTTTACCTTGTGCCAAGTGTCCTTATACTGGGCATCGGCCTTCTTGGCTTTCTTGTTGAGGAAGATGTTCGTGCCAACGGGAGGGGTGAAATCTTCGTCCACCTCGTTGAATTTCAGAAGCTTCTTCTTCGCAATCTTCACCTCCTTGGCCAGCGCATCCCAAGTGTCGCCATTGCGCATCTGGACGCATGGGATTCCATTGACCATAGCGATGGCATGACGGGTTGGCGTCTCGATGACGGGTTCCACCTTCTTCTTGCGCTTGCGGAGACCAACGCGATCCTCGTCGTAGTCATCAAGTTCGTAGGTCTCGATGATGGTGATGAGCCGGTTGGCGTAGGTGGGCGAAGTGGCATATCCGCAGGCCTTCAGCCCTCGTGCCCATGCCTTGTAGTCCATGGGGTCGAGGTCGAAGAGGCGCTTGTAGCGGTCTTTGAGCAGGAACTTGGAATGATCCTCGTAACTGTCGGCCACGTTCTTGTATTTGCGGAACTTCTCGTTCTTCCGGTCGTCGTCTTGCTTGACATGAGAGCCAGACCAGTCTGAACTGACCTTGATGCCAAAGTGGTTGTTGGCATGGGTGGCAAGATAGCTGGAGCCGGCTCCACTTTCGAGCAGAGCCTGTGCAAGCGTGATGCTGGCGGGAATCTTGTAACGGCGCATCTGTTCGATGGCGGCGTCCTTGTACTTATCGATGTATTGCTGATAAGCAGCGTTCTTCTGTGCTGTCGCAAAAGATGACACGGCGATGGCAACGGTCATCAGGATTGTTCTCAAATATCTCATTAGAAGGATTGAAGATTTGAAGATTTGAAAGATTGAAGTAGTGGTTTCGGTTGCAAAGATACAAAAGAATTAGGAATTAGGAATTAAGATTGGGGAATTATTTGTACGTCGGACGTTAACTTTTTTTACAATAATCAATCAATTGAGCATATAATGGGTTGTTTTGGAGCAGTTTCTCGTTGCCAAGGATGAAGAGTTGCTTCCTGGCTCGGGTGACGGCGACATTGAGTTTTCGATCCACGATGCCCGTCGGCGACTCAGTGAGATTGGAGAGAATATCGAGTTCGTAACGCTGGGTGATGGTGGTGCCATAGATGATGATGTCGCGCTGGGAGCCTTGGTAGCGCTCCACCGTGTCGATGACGAGGGATTGGGAAATTGAAGGCAATATCTTGGCAATCTCGGCACGAACCAGGGCTATCTGACGTCGGAAAGGAACGATGATCCCCAATTGCCGCAGAGGGTCGAAGGGCAGATGGTTCTGCTCGTAGAGAGAAACGATGGCCTTGACGAGCTGGGCTATCATGCGAGCCTCAAGGATGTTCGCCTTGGGCTGACGGTCTTCGAGCGATGGACGAGGCACATTGATGAAAGTACATCGGTGAGTGGCGACAAGGTGCTCGATGGGATTCTCCACATTATATATAATATAGGGGAGTTCCTCATGCTGGTGGGGCAATCCGACGGGCAGAAGACGTCCATCGTAGAATGCGTCAGAAGCAAAGTCGGCAATAGCCGGATGCATGCGACCCTGATGGTCGAGCATCGCCACGATGTCAGGATTGTCGCGGTGCTGTTCGTAAAGACGCTCGAAGAGGGAATTGCGACAATTCGTCAGTCCGATGGCATGAAGCAAAGGAGAGGAAACCGCCGACTTCTCCTCGCTCTGCACCACAACGGCCGGCAACTGCTTGTGATCACCAATCATGATGAACTTGTCGATGGAATCCGAAGTGAGAATGCCCAAGATCTGTGGCTCAAGAATCTGGGAAGCCTCGTCGAAGATGGCCACATGGAAGTGCTTCAAGCGGAAGAGCGCCGTGTGGCTGTTCATCGAGGCCACCGTGCTGACGAAGATGGAGGTCTCCCCTATCCTATCCATCACTTGCTGGCGATTCGTCAGGCCTGCAATCACATGGGAGAGCAGATGCTCCTGATAGGCTGGAGCGCAGGAGAGTTCACGGCCGAGGCGGATGTATTTAGTTCGGACAGTCAAGTCAATAGTGTCCAGCATTTGACAAATCTCATCCACCGCCCTGTTCGTGTAGGAAAGCAACAGAATGTTATGCCCCTGTTCCAATTGCTCCTCCACCATCCGTTTGAGTGCTACCGATGTCTTCCCCGTACCAGGAGGACCCATCAGCAGGAACATATCATCGGTAGAGGGCATGCGCTGACATAGCAAAAGATCCCGCCGGCGCTTCTCGCAGGTGAGCAAGGAGAAGAGACCGCTGTAGAGGCTTCGGAAATTAGCATCCACATGGTCGTGCTCCAAGGCATAGAGGTCATCGCGACTGAAGACTTCCTTGTTGCGTTGCACATTCTTCAACTGCAACCAAATGCGTTCAGCATCGTAGGACTCCACGCTGCATCGGAAGACCTGTTGCGTGATGGCCGAATCACTTTCCGTATTTCGTCGATAGAGAATGACGGCATCACCAATGCGGAAATTCGGCTGGCTCTCCCCTCCGTCAGAACGATCCAAGCAGATGGCCTCCACCCCATCGTCCATACGGAGGTCAACCACGCGAAGATTCAGGAATATTTCACCATTCTCCATCTTCGTGTTGATGTCGGCACTCCAGAGAGAAGCCAAAGCACGGGTGGAGTCGGGACGCGTGTCACACAACTTGCTCTCGAACTGCTCACGCTCAATGAACTGGAGGAAAGTGTAGAAGTACTCGGCAGTCAGTTCGTCCATGCCATGCAGAGCATCTGTGATGGGCTGAATCTCAGGCACCCCCCACCCCATCCAGAACTTGTCACTGCAATCCTTGTTGCGTCGCAAAGCCTGGGGCGTCAGTTTTGGCACCCACTTGCGGGCTTCTCCCTCCAATAATCCACGTTCCAAAGCCACGATGCCATTGCGAATGTTCAAAGCACGCAGCACCATCTCCTGAAAGCTGCGTTGCTCCTGCAGATGGGGATAGCGCGAGTAGAGCAGATTTCCCATCACGTCCGACTGCTTCACACCCATATTATAATAAAGAATCTCCTTATAGAGCAACATCTGCATCAGATGCTCATCCTTGGCTCGACTGCGATATTCGTCCCACTTGCCCGACTTCAACTCAATAAGAAACTCCTTCCCCCCCTCACCAAGTTCTATCAGCGCATCCATACGTCCCTGCAAACCCAAAGCCTCGCAAAAGAACGAAGGCTCGATGTGCACTTTCACTTTTCCTTCCTGCATATAAGGCTGGGCATAGAGTTCCTTGACCACCTGCTGGATGTTCGCGAACTGCCGTTTCGTATCCTCAAAGAACTGCGCATTGATTTCCTTACAGGCACAAATGTCAATGGCTCTCTCAGCAAACACCTTGCGCATGGAAGTGAGATAATCTGCCTCAGAGAGATTCAGTGCATCATCCAGAAACTGATTGGCAAAATCTCCCAACAAGGTATGCACCGTGCTTTCCGAAGGTTTGAACTTGGCTATGAAGTGATTGAACGGCGATTCGCCCCACCCTTTGATGCAGCTGGTCACGCTGGTGGTGTCGAGCAGAAAGTCAGGTTCCAACACAATATATAAAGGATGATAAACACCCTCATGGTCGATGGTGAACGACAGGGCATTGAATTGCATGCCCTCCTTCAGCAACTGCGCCGTCTGTTGCGTATGTTGATTGGTGGTCATGTCCACACGAAACAGTTCCTCTGATGGAATCTCCCGCGATATAGCATAGATGTAAGGTTCATCGATATGATGAACCATGAAGCGGATGCGACGTTGCCGGGCGACCTGTTCCATGCGTTCTCGTGGCATGGGCAAGGCCTCCACATCGGGCAACTTCCCCACAAACACAGCCGGGATGCGTGTGTCGGTGAAATGCGACAACGCCTCGACAAAGATGCGCACATCCACCAGAAACGTGTGTTCATCCATCTCCAAACCTAAATGAGAAACCTGCCTTGCACGCCAACGAAACGAATCTACCCCATGCAGAGGGTAGTTCGTCAGTCGGCACACAGCCTGAAGCCGCGAAAAGAAATCGTTGTATTCAGCAGGCAAGTCTTTAGTCTTCTCAATGCACACACGATGCAACGTATCGTAGAAATAGCGATACTTCTGCTTCTGTGTCTGCTCAGAGAGAAAGACCTCCTGAACTTCCTGCCAAACGCTATCCATCATGCATTCAACTGTCCTACAATCTCGCTGACAGATTTGCAACCGTGCTGATCGAGCCAATCATTGATGCCCTCAGCCACCTTCACCGTCACGGCTGGATCGATGAAATTTGCCGTACCAATCTCAATGGCTGAGGCGCCAGCCATGAAGAACTCAATGGCATCGTGAGCATCCATGATGCCTCCAAGACCCACCACAGGAATGTTGACCGCCTTGGCCACCTGCCACACACATCTCACAGCTACAGGCTTCACTGCCGGTCCCGACATGCCACCTGTCGCAATGCTCAGCACTGGTTTCCGCTTCTCAATGTCTATCACCATGCCCATCAACGTATTGATGAGCGACACGGCATCGGCTCCAGCATCTTGTACAGCCTTGGCTATATCTGCAATCGATGTCACATTGGGTGAAAGTTTCACAATCAATGTCTTATGATAGGCTTTCCTCACCGCTTTCACCACAGCCGAAGCCCCTTCGGTTGTCACGCCAAAAGCCATGCCCCCTTGCTTCACATTGGGACAGGAAATGTTCAGCTCAATGGCAGGAATATTCTCCAACGCATCGATGCGACGCGCACATTCCGCATAGTCTTCGAGCGAAGAGCCACTCACATTCACAATCATGTTGGTGCGGATGTCCTTGATTTCGGGGTAGATATGCTCGCAGAAATAATCCACTCCTTTGTTCTGCAAACCCACACAATTAAGCATGCCACTCGCAGTCTCCACCATGCGGGGATAGTCATTGCCTTCACGTGGATGGAGCGTTGTACCCTTCACAATGATGCCACCGATGTCTTCCAAATTCACAAAATCAGCAAATTCGACACCATATCCAAATGTGCCCGAAGCGGTCATCACGGGGTTCTTCATCGTCAGACCCGCTATTTTTGTCTTCAAATCAGCCATATCCTACACCTCCCAAGTTAAATCGTTAATATCAAATACGGGGCCTTCCTTGCACACACACACATTGCCTTTCACGGTCTTCTCCACACAACACAGACAAGCCCCCAATCCGCATGCCATCATATTTTCGAGACTCACTTCACAAGGCGTATTCGTCGCCTTTGCATATCTGGCCACACTCACCATCATGGGCTTGGGGCCACACACGGAGATGCGGTCGAAGGTCTTATTATTTAATAATGTGTGTTGTGTCACAAAGCCTTTCTCTCCCTCTGAACCATCCTCAGTGGTCACATACACGGGGGCAATGGCCTTAAAGAGATCTTGTTCAAGCAAGTCACTCTTGCACCTTGCCCCCAATAGGAACACAGGTTTCGCCCCATGCTCCTTGAGATACTTTCCATAATCGAGCAAAGGAGCCACACCCACTCCGCCACCAACGAGCAGCACCTTCTCGCCCTGCTTCTGAACAGGAGAAAAGCCATTGCCCAAAGGAAAGACAAGGTTCAGCGTGTCGCCCACCTTCAATTTGGCTAATTGTTGAGTGCCATGACCCACTTTCTTGATGAGCAACCACAATTCGTTCTTCTCCCTATCCACATAGTTGATGGAGATAGGACGACGGAGGAAGGTCTTGGGACTTCCCTCCACTTTCACCTCCACAAACTGTCCAGGGAGGCATTCTGGAAGAGGTTCGGTGTCCGTCAGTTTCAACAGCACATACCATTCATGTGGAAACTCGACCTCCTTCACTTTCAAATCTTTTACGTATTTCATTTTCTTCTTTCAAAATGAGCCGTTTTTAAAAAGGTAACCTTTTTTATCAGAAAAGTTAACCTTTTTTGCCAGAAAAGCTAACCTTTTTAAAAACGACCGTATTCTTAAGCAAAATTACACATCCTCTTAAATTCCCCATGCAGCAGGATTGCACTCCTTCTCCAACGGCTTCTCCTGCTTGTCGTCCAACTGGAAGAAGAAATCCATTCCGGTCTCCTTTTCCACCTTATCCACCGACACGGCATAGTCGCGCATGTCGCCACTACAAGCCTGGTTGGGATAGATGAAACCGATTGCCTTGGGCACACGTCCCAACGTGAGTATCACCTTGAAGAAACGGTCGGGCACAGCAATCTTCATGTTCTTGCGCTGTCCGATGGTTTTGGGAGGATAGCTGTCGAAGATGGGGCCACAGCAAATGTAGAGCGTTCCATAGTTTTTGGCCCACGAACGGCACTGCACCTCCAGGTCGTTCCATGCCCCGGTGTTCAGATTGTGATTCTGCGGACAGATGTTCGTCATCAGGAACGATTCCTCCATAGCCTTCTGCATGTTCTTGTTGTCACCAGCAGGACACATGTGACCACGGTCATAGCCCGACCCATTGTAGTCGTAGAAGTCCACTCTCGAACTCTCACCCATCGCATTGTCGGCATAGAACTTGTTGGTTCGTTGCACTTTGCCACTTGCACGACTCGGTGTAAGACTCCAGCACACATAGTTAGGACACAAATTCTGGACATTATACGAGATGATGAACTGCGACTTGAACAAAAGCATCTCGTTCACCTTCACCAAAGCGGCAGGCTGCTCCAGATTCTCGTAAGGAGTCTGCGAAAGCCCCTCCTCGGGCGCTTCGATGCTCCGTCTTTCCTCCTCAAACATGGCAGTCTGCTCCGCTTCCTGCTCCGCATAGGCCGCATTGCGTTCAGCACTGCTCACCACCACCGCCTGCCCATTGTTCACCTCAGCAGGAAGTTTGTCACCCATGTTGCCACATGCCCACAACTGATTGATGCCTGCCACAGCTCCGCAAAGCAACACGCTCATCGCCAAAATGGACAGCGACTTTTTCTTTTCTTTCATCATTTTTCCTCGATTTTAGCCCCTTTCCGAGGGGTATTTGTGTTTTTTCTTGCAAATTTAGGAAAGATTTTCATGAAAAGATGCTTTATGATAAAAAAAAGTAGTACCTTTGCATCGCTTTTAACAAAAGGCACGGTCTTTTTGCTATTTGCATTGCCGAATTGGCTCAGTCGGTAGAGCAACGCATTCGTAATGCGTGGGTCGGCGGTTCGAGTCCGCCATTCGGCTCAAAGAAGTGAACTCTAATCTAAAAATTAAGAACTAAAAACTAAAAGTAACAGTATCTCCCACTCGGATGGTTGGAAACTTCTACTTTTAGTTTTTAGTTTTTATTTTTTAACTTGTCAATGAAAGCAAACGCAAACATAGAGAAAATCATCCTTGGTGTTGACCCTGGCACCAATGTGATGGGCTATGGCGTGCTGAGCGTGAAGGGCAACAAGGCCGAACTGGTGGCGATGGGTGTCATCGAACTGAAGAAGTACGCGAGCCACTATCTGCGTCTGGGCAAGATTTTTGAGCGCATCACCTCCATCATCGACTCCTACAAGCCCGACGAGATGGCCATCGAAGCCCCCTTCTTCGGCAAGAACGTGCAGTCGATGCTCAAGCTCGGACGTGCTCAGGGAGTGGCCATCACCGCTGCCATCATGCGCGACATCCCCATCACCGAATATGAACCACGCAAAATCAAGGTGGCCATCACCGGCAATGGTTCCGCATCCAAAGAGCAGGTGGCGGGCATGCTCCAGCGGATGCTCCACATCAACAAGGAAGACATGGACGTGCAACTCGATGCCACCGATGCCCTTGGCGCCGCCTATTGCCACTTTCTTCAGATGGGCAAGCCCGAAGTGGAGCACAAGTTCAGCTCGTGGAAAGACTTTGTCAACAAGAACGCCGACAAGGTGCATGAGTGAAGCATCATACAAATATAATAAAGCCAAAACATCATAAACCCGAAATATCATAAAACCAAAACACTATGGATTTGAATAGCATCTTGAAGAAAATCGGTAGCCTTGTGACGCATGGTTGCCTGACACTGATCATCGGCATGATAGGAGTCATCGTACTGCTGTGGGGCATCGGCACCTGCATGGGCGATGAAGATGAGCGGGATGATGCCGACAGCATTGTGGTCGCCAACCAGACGGACAAAGAAACGTCGCCGTTCTCCTCGTTCAAGAAGGAGAATGTGGAATACTCGACGCTCGACGACGCCTCGGCCGATGTGTCACTCGATGAGTCATCTACGGTGGTTTCGTCCACTGGAGCCGTGACGCAGACCGCCAAGGAACTGCGCGACATGGGCGAGCAGTATTGGTATCAGGAGGACTATACGAACGCTTACAAGTGCTTCAAGAAGGCTTCCGACATGGGCGACGGACTCTCCTCGAAAGCCATCGGAAAGATGTATCTCGAAGGAATCGGCAAGAAGAAAGACTACATGCTGGCAGCCATCTATTTCCAGAAGGGCATCGACCAGGGAGCGCCCGGATGTTATGCCTGCAAGGGCTATGTCTATTACCACGGAGGCAATAACCTGCCAAAGGATCTGAAGACGGCAGTGGAATATTTCCAGAAGTCGGCTGACATGGGCGAGGCCATCGGACAGCAATGGATGGGCTTCCTCTATCAACGAGGCGAGGGTGTGCCGAAGAACACGACGACGGCCATCGAATGGTATATGAAAGCTGCCGACCAGGGCGATGAGGTGTCCATCAAGAAGTTGGAGGAGATGGGCTTTGCGATGATAGACAAGCCGAAGACGAAGCAGGACAACACGACGAAACCGAACAATACGACCAAGCAGGATAACACGACGAGGCCGAACAACACCACCAAGCCGACCACGACGCAGACCAAGCCCAAGGCGACGGTCACATGGCTGACGACGGCCACGACCACCTCACAGCGGAAGTATCATCTGGAGGCGGGTATTAAGTCGGAGTCGAAGGTGGAGAACGTGGTGGTGAAGCTCAACGGGCAGAGCGACCGGGGCATCAAGACCGTCAACAGCGACGGCTACGACATGCGGGTGAACCGCGACCTGACGCTGGCCGAGGGTACGAACACCATCCGCATCGAGGTGACGAATGCCGGAGGAACCACAGCCACAGAGCGAAAGGTCACCTACACGACGGCCACTACCAAGACGCAGACCAATCCCACCACAACTCAGAAGACTACGAACAAGACCGACAACCCCGTAGCCCGGGTGAACACCGGCCAGAAGCGTGTGGCGCTGATTGTGGGCAATTCCAACTACACCGACAGCAACATGCGGCTCTCCAACCCCGTGAACGACGCCGCAGACCTCTCGGCCAAGCTCGTCCAGCTGGGTTTCACGGTGGTGCGCTCGCTCAACCAGACCCAGAAGGGGATGGAGGATGCCGTACAGCTCTTCGGAAGCAAGGCGCAGGGAGCCGACGTCGCCCTCTTCTTCTACGCCGGGCACGGCATCCAGTATCAGGGCGAGAACTACCTCGTGCCGATTGACGCAAAGTTGCCCTCCGAGGAATACGTGAAATACAACTGCACCAATGCCGGGCTGGTGCTCGACGTGATGGAGAACGCCGGGGCGAAGATGAAGATTGTCATCCTCGACGCCTGCCGAAACAACCCCTTCTCCCGCAGTTGGTATCGAGGCAAGGACAGCATGGGACTCGGCATCATGAGCGCTCCCAAGGGAACCTTCATCGCCTTCTCCACATCGCCCGGCGAGGTGGCGCTCGACGGCAACGGACAGCGCAACAGCCCCTACACCTCTGCCCTGCTCCAGACCCTCGACAAGAAGGGACTCTCCATCACCGACTTCTTCCAAGAAGTGTTGGAGCGCGTGGCCGTCAGCACCAAGGAGAAGCAGACACCATGGACATCCAACTCCTTCCGAGGCAAATTCGTATTCAATCCTGAATGAGGTTATTGGTTATAAGATATTGGTTATTGAGTATTGATTCCACATTCGGAAGTTTCTTCTTTTTTATATTTTTACTTGTTTTTTTATATTTTTTCTTCGGCGCCAACGGCGCAACAAAACATCCGAAACTTTATGATGAAGAGAATATTGCTACCCCTCCTGCTGACGGCAGCCATCACCATCCAGGCTCAGCAACACGGCACGGGACTTGTGCTCGACGACGACATTGCCGACAAGATTCCACAAAAGACACGCCTGCTCACACGCAGCTACACCACCCTGCCCAAGAGCTGGTCGCTCACACAGTACTGCCCTGCCGTTGGCGACCAGACCATCTACCAGACCTGCGTGGGATGGGCATCGGCCTACGCCGCACGCACCATCGCCGAGGCCGTGCGACAGGGATGGACCAACCCGACCACCATCACCAATGAGGCCTTCGCGCCCCTCTTCACCTACGGGCTCATCAAGCAAGACGACACCAAGAACTGCAACCGGGGCACCAACATCGAGAAGGCCATGCAGACCATGAAGAACATCGGCGCGGTGAAGAAGCGCTCGCTCGACACCCAGTGCGTCGAGACCGTCAACAAAAGCCTCTACACCGAAGCCGCCAAATACAAGATTGACGACTACTTCCTCCTCTTCGGCCCCAAGCACGACTACGAGACCGCCGTCAACACCACCAAGAAGGCCATCGCCGAAAACTGTCCCGTCGTCATCGGTTTCTGGACCTTCTCATCCTTCTTCAAGCACGACTACGAATGCTGGAACGGCAACGCCGACAAGGCCACCGGCTCCCACGCCATGTGTGTAGTGGGCTACGACGACAACAAGTTCGGCGGCGCATTCCTCGTCATGAACAGCTGGGGAACCAGCTGGGGAAAGGGAGGCTACGCATGGATCACCTACAAGGACTACGCCGAGCACACCCACGACGCCCTCGAGCTCTACCTCAAGCCCAAAGCCAAGACCACGACAAAGCCCACCACCCCACCTAAGCCCACCACCACGCCGACGCAGACCACCGTCACCCAAAACCGCTTCGCCGGCAATCTCACCCTGCAGCTCTCCACTGGCGAGAAGCTCAAGGCCACCCTCGGCACTGCGCCCAACGGACTCCGGCGCTACCGCATCACCGAGCCCCTCACCTCCGGCACACGCTATCGCATCTACATCTCCAACAACCAGCCCGGCTACGTCTATGTCTTCAGCAGCGACCTCCAGAACAACGCCTACATCAACTTCCCTGCCGACAGCAAGACCAGCGCCGCCCTCACCTACAAGACCAACGCCATCGCCCTGCCCGGCGAGAAGACCTGGCTCGAGCTCGACGACACCCGCGGCACCGACTACCTCTGCGTCCTCTTCAGCACCAAGGAAGTGGAGCTCCAGAGCCTGCTCGACTACCTCAAGACCGGCAAGGGGACCTTCTACGAGAAAGTCCAGACCGGCTTCAGCAAGTATCTCGCCCCCCAGACCGACATCAAGTTCAACTCCAACTCCATCAGCTTCACCGCCACCAGCACCAAGGACGTCGTTCCCTTGCTGATAGAGTTCTCCCACCGATAAACCCAAAGATATGGATAGATTACCGAAAGACCCGTTCATGTTGGTGTCGAGCATCAACATGCTGCTGAGAGACCAGGAGTTTGACTCGCTGGAGGATTTGTGCGCCTGCTTCGACGTGGAGGCGGAGGAAGTGAAGGGGGAATTGCTGGAACATGACTTCGTATGGGACGAGGAGGGGAAACAATTCCACTGATCCTCTCGAAAGATTAGATTCTCCTCTGAGATAAGACCCTCTCCAAAGACAAGATCCTCTCCAGAAATAAGATTCCTTTATGAGAAGTATTTTCCGATTAAACCTTTGGCGGGTTGCTCCGTCAAAGCGATTGTATATACTTCTTATACCTAACATTTAATTACTATTATTACTATCTTATGAAGAGAATTTTGATGGTGGCAGCGACCGCATGGATGGCTGCCGCGGCAGGCGCCCAGGTGACTGAGGATTTCAAGCCTGCAACTACGAATCAAGAGGGTCGTCAGTACCCGATGGTGAACTCACAGCGCATGGTTCGCGCCCAGATTTCGGCTCCACAGGCCAACATGGTGAAGCTGGACATCGGGGGCGTAAAGTACGAGATGAAGAAGGACGCTGACGGCGTGTGGACGGGCGAGTCGGCTCCGCAGGACGAGGGCTTCCACTACTATCAGCTGGAGATCGACGGGGCATCCGTTCCAGACCCCGGAAGCAAGTATTACTATGGCGCCAGCCGATGGGGAAGCGGCATCGACATCCCGGCTCAGGATGAGGACTTCTACACGGTGAAGAATGTGCCGCAGGGGTCGGTGAACGAGGTCTACTACTATTCGACGGTGACAGAGAGCATGCGTCACGGCTACATCTACCTTCCGGCGGAGTACTACTCCAACCCGACGAAGAAGTTCCCCGTGCTCTACCTTCAGCATGGCATGGGCGAGAACGAGACAGGCTGGTCGGCCCAGGGAAAGACGGGCATCATCATGGACAATCTGATTGCTGCGGGCAAGGCTGAGCCCTTCATCATCTATATGGATAACGGGCTGAACGCACGCCGTCCGGGTGAGATGAATGCCTTCGAAGGCTTAAGCGGACGTCGTCCACAGGGAGCACCCGGCCAGGGTGGTCCTGGTGCAGGTTTCGGGCAGCGTCCACAGGGTGCTCCAGGCCAGGGAGCACAGGGTCAGCGCCCAGAGGGAGCACCTAGTCAGCGCCCAGAGGGAGCACAAGGTCAGCGCCCGCAAGGAGGTCCCGGTCAGCGGCCTGGTGGCATGGGTGGCGCAGGCTTTGCAAACATGGCCCGGATGTTTGGCGGGGCTTTCGAAGAGGTGCTGATGAAGGACATCATTCCTATGGTTGAGAAGAACTACCGAGTACTGGCAGACACAGAGCACAGAGCTATGGCAGGCCTGTCGATGGGCGGCATGCAGACACATGGAATTACGCTGAGCAACCCGACGAAGTTTGCCTATGTGGGCATCTTCAGTGGCGGCACTATCAGCCCAGACGAACTGACGGATGTGCCAGACTTCAAGAAGACTAACAAGGTGCTCTTCATGAGCTGTGGAGGCAAGGAGAACATGGGTGTGGACGATGCCGCAGCCAAGCTGAAAGAGGTGGGCATCAACGCCCATTCGTATGTCTCTCCAGAGACTGCACATGAGTGGCAGACGTGGAGAAGAAGCCTATACCAGTTCGCCCAACTGATATTCAAAAAGTAGTTGAGAGGATAGATAAAGTGAACGGCAGTTAATAAATTATCAATTAGGCGAAAGCATCATATTCTCAGTAGAGAAAGCGTAATAATGGAGTGCGCACCTGAATGGGTATTCAGGTGCGCACTTGTGTGATATTTAGGTGCGCACTTGGATGGCATGTAGGTGCGCACTTGGATGGCACGTAGGTGCGCACCTAAATTTTAGGCATATGAGCAGAGGATGAGAAAAGAAATGAGCAGATGATAGATAAAGAAAGGCTGAGAGAATAGACAATTAAGTGTATATCAATAAGATAAGAAAGTGCTGGATGGGGTGATAATAAGGTGTGGAAAAGGATGATAGTTTAAGGTAAAGAGAATGATGATTAAAAGGTAGGCAAAAGATATGAAAAATGGTGCATAAGAGTGAAGAACTTATGCACCACTTTTTAAGTTAAATATGTAAAGAATTTAACCAATCAAACGTTTGATTTGCTTCTCAGTGGCAGTAGGGAGGATGGAGTGGAAATGGTTGAGAAGGAGGATGTAGGATTCTTGGGGTGTGTGGTCAGTGTGGCAGGCATCGCGGCCATAGAGTTGTTCGGGAGTAGTGAGGAGTGACCATCCCCATCCGTACTCGCGGTTGTGGCGGTCGCGTGGATAGACAAAGTCCTCTGTGACGATATGGCAACCCATTTGGAGACGGGTGACATAGGTGTCGAACTTGCCTCGCATCTTGGCACCGGTGAAACCACAAAGGGCGCGGAGCTCACGGGTGATGAGGCTACCATGCTCATGGAGCGTGGCGAGGATAGTGTCCTCTATGGAGTCAGGTTCGGGGGCAGGGTGAACGGCGCGTCGGTAGTTGAAAAAGTCGGGCCACCAAGACTTGCTGATGAACCCTGCCTTGCGGTCGAAGAACTTGCCGTACATGCAGTCGCCCTCGGTGACGATAGTCCCTTTCCACTGCCAAAGAGGCCAATAAAAAGTACCGTCGGGCAGGGTGCAATAGCGGCAGTCATCGTCCACGATATCCTCAGCAGAATAGCCGGTGATTCCACTGTTGAGGAGGGGAAGAAAGCCTATCTGATGGATGAAGTCGATGAGCTGTGAATCGGTATGAATTTCGGTGTTGAACATCATTTGTGAGAAGCTGAAAGTTATTAAAAAGAAAGGAGACAATGGAGCAATCAACTGTCTGAAACATTCTTAATCATCATTTATTTGGAATAATCGGTACAAAGGTAGTGAAAAGTCTTGATATGTGGCGAATTTTTTGTAATTTTGCCAGACTTTTCTTGATATTTATGTGGAAGATATATCATCAGAGCATCCCTGAGTGCATCAGTGCGCTCACCCAGTCGCCGGCCATGCTGAGGCTGCAGGACGTGGGCATGCATTGCGGATGTGAATATACGGCGTTCCCGATGTTTGAGGGTCAGCGAAAGTACTCTCGCTATGACCATAGCGTCGGCTGTGCGCTGATTGTCTGGCACTACACGGAGGATGTGCGTCAGGCGGTGGCGGCACTCCTTCATGATATAGCAACGCCGACCTTTGCGCACGTGATTGACTTCCTGAATGGTGACCACTTGCGCCAGGAGTCGACTGAGGTTGGGACGAGGGAAATCATTGAGCAGGATGATCAGATTATGGCGCAGCTGAAGGAGTATCATCTTGGGGTTGACGAGGTGGCTGACTACCATCAGTACCCCATTGCGGACAACGATTCGCCACGCCTCTCGGCAGACAGACTGGAGTACACTTTGTCGAACATCATCAACTATCATATCGGCGACGAAGCATCAGTCAGGGGCTGGTATGAGAACCTGGTCGTCGGCAGAAATGAGGAGAACGAAACGGAAATGATGTTCTCAGACTTTCGGGCGGCGGAGGGGTTCGCTTTGGCCAGTCTGAAAACTTCTTATATATACATTGCAGATGAGGATCGGTTTGCCATGCAGACCCTGGCAGAGTTGCTCAGGCGGCACATTGCTCGTGGGGTTTTGTCGCGTCAGGATCTCTATCAGACGGAGCAGTCGGTCATAGGGAAGCTGGCCACAGACAGGGAGGCTTGGGAGGATTGGAACCGCTATCGGGCGCTGCATCTTATCTGGCGAAACAGCGACCATCCGCAGGCGAAAGTCATCTGCTCCAAACGGCGTTACATTGACCCGTATGTGCAGGGACAAGGGCGTGTCTCAGCGCTTTCGACGGAGTATGCGGAGCAACTGAAACGGTTCCTCGAGATGGACATGGAGGAACCGCTTTGGGGGGAGTAGAATAGATATTTAATTGCGGCAAGCTGCTGAAGGAAAAATAGGGAAAAACATATAAAAATAGGGAAAAATAAAGGATAGATTAGAGCTGGATTTTCGCACCTTTCAGCGTCGGTGAAGATACTGTCACTGTCGCCTTCTTCCCATCTTTCTTAGTGCGGATGATGCACTGCATATAGCCCGTCTGCATGGCCTTGGTTTGTACGTCAAGGAAGAGCTCGTCAGTGTAGTGATTGCCATTGTCGAGCGCCAGGAAGGAGGCGTCTCCATCCACCGAAACCGTCACCTCGTCAGTGGCATTGGGCACCCGGCGACCCTTGCTATCGACGGCATAGATATTGAGGTATCGCAGGGTCGTCGAAGGCGCCTGACAGAGGGGGTCTTCCTCCACAATCAGACGCACCGCACTGCCCGTCGTCTCGATCTCGTCACGGGCTATTTCCTTGCCATTCTTGCGGGCTACGGCAGTCAGGCGACCGCCCTTTCCGTAGTCAATGCCAGGCCAGAAAATGATGTTGCGCTTGGCAATGTCGGTGGTGTCGTTAGGCTGGATTCCAAGGGAATGTCCGTCGCAGAAGAGCTCCACCTCGTCGGCGTTCGTGTAGGTGAAGACATTGGGGTGAGAGCCCTCGGCCTGGTTCCAGTTGCGGGTGATTCTATCCTGCCCCACACGGATGTCGTTCCACTCCATGCTCTCCCCTTTTCCATCCACCACGCCGATGCGGATGACCGGCTCTTCGGGCTCGATGCAAGCCTTGATGAGCCATGCCTGCGGATAGGGTTGGAGCGTGTGGCTGAAGAACGAATAGTTCCATCCCTTCTTGGGCCAACCGCTCGACTCTCCCCAGTACTCGATGGCCCCCCACCAGCACAGTCCCACCCCACGCTGACGGTCCATTCCGTAGTAAGGCTGCTGGAGCTGGTTGGTCGTGGCTTCGCTCTGGAAAAGGATGAGGTCGGGCTTGTAGTCGTAGTAGCCGTGGTAGGCATCCCACTGGTAATTGAACGACGCCACCTCGGTGACGCAAGCCAGCTCGGGAGGCACCAGGTAAGTCCGGAAATCAGGAGTGTTTCGCTGGGCTCCAGCACGTGCCGGAAACATAGCAACCGTGGTAGGCCGGCGGTCGTAGCGCTTCAGCATTTGGTCGAATATCCGGTAGGTCGTGATGCCCCAATCGTGGGTGTCGTACCCGCTCCAGTCCGACCGCGTCTGCAGCTCATTCCCGAGGCTCCAGAGCACGACTGACGGATGGTTCCGGTCGCGTTTCACCCACTCTGTCAGCAGGCTTGGCCAGATCTGCATGAAGGGCTTCCGGCCTCCCCAATAGTCTCTGTCCGACCACTTGTCTATCAGCTCATCCACGACCAGCAAACCCAGTCTGTCACACAGTCTGTAGAGGACTTCGCTGTAGGGGTTGTGCGAGCATCGGATGGCGTTGAACCCGAAGTTCTTCAACTGCCGGAGCTGCCTTTCGATGGCCTCCGGATAGGCTGCCACACCCAAGGCTCCCAGGTCATGATGGTTGGCTATACCCCCATTGAGCTTGAAACCGTAGTCAGGGCCGTATTCGATGGTGCGGAAACCGAACTCATCAGCCACCGAATCGATGACCACGCCGTCCTCCATCAGTAGGGCCTCGCAGGTATAGAGAGTCGGGGAAGACAGATCCCACAAGCGGGGGTTCTCCACCTGCATCGCCGGCATCAGCACCTCCGTGTTGTTCTGGGTCGTGTGGTCGGGCATCCCGCTTTCCGCCGATGCCACAACGCGCCCCTGAGCGTCCCTCACGCGCGTACATATATATATATTATGCTTCTGCCAGCGCTCCACCTGAACCTGCGCAAGAACCGTCCACGAACCCGACTTTCCCTCCCCATCAGAGGCAGGCAGGACGGACTCCGCAGGCTGGGTCTGAATGTACAGCCCATGCCGACTGATTCGGGTCTCATTCCCTACCCTGAGCCACACGTTTCGGTAGATTCCACCACCCGTGTACCACCGGCTTCCGTTCTTCGGTCCCGTGCTTGAATAGACCGCCACAACGTTCTTTCCGCCCCAGTTCAACGCCTTCGAGATGTCCGCCTCAAAGCCCGTATAACCATACTCGTTGCTCGCCACCAACTGACCATTCACATAGACATCAGCCACATACATAACCCCCTCAAAATCAAGCACTACCCGGCGATTCTTCAAGTGTTCAGGCAGGGTGAAAGACTTGCGATACCACCCCTCACACATCCGCTTGAACCCACGTCCAGGATCCTCGTTCCGCTCCCAAGGCTGTTCAAACTGGTAGTCATGGGGCAGGTCGAGAAGTCGCCAAGCACTGTCATCAAAATCCAGTTTCTCAGCCCCCTCCGGGTTGCCCAAGAGGAACCGCCAGCCTTCGTTGAACAGCTGGCATTTCTGGTCTGCATACTCCGTCAGAGGGGCATTAGGCACCGCGCTCCGCTCGTGTTGCTCGATGTACTGAGCCCAGAGAGACGAACTCGTCAGGGCCAACATCAGGAATGGTAAAAGTCGCTTTCGCATGATGGTCAAAGTAGATTTATCGGCATAGATATGGCGCATGAAGAACACTCTTCATGCGCCTGTCACTATGTTTTACTTCATAAGATATTTATCTCCCGTTTCCTCCACTATCTTCTTGCGGTAAGCCTCGGGATAGCCGGGACGCATCGGCGGTGCAGCGAACCCATGCTCGGTCTTCTCGAAACGATTGAGAAGCGGGTCATCCTCGGCAGTCTTCTTGGTTGCCATATCCAAGTGTTTCACCATCAGATACTCAAAGAGGTGCGCCCAAGCATTGAGCATCATGTTGGCTCGGATGAGGGAAGCATCGGTCTGATACTTGATAAGCTCAGGCTCGCCTTTCTCCTTAAGCAACTGGAGCGGATACTCTGCCATATCGGTAGAATCGATGCCTATCTCCATCTTCTCACGCTGTTTCAGAAGGTCGGGAAACATCTTATCATAATATGGGTAAACGAGGTTGCTCACAGCGTTCTGCACCCAGAAGGCACTCTCCCATGAGAAGGTGACGTCATCCTGCTCACCCGGAATGCGTCGGAAGCACTTGGGCATCTCGGTGATGCAACAATTCAGGGGAACGTATGGCGCCATGTTGGGGTCATCATTGGTCACCCAGACGATGCCTCCGATGGCGTCAGGAAGGCTGGCCCGCATCTGTCCAACGAAGGAGAAAGCCGTCTGCTGAGTGGAGACGGGACGCTCGTTGAAATACGTCTTTCCGTCGCACTCAAAGGAGAGAGGCGTCGGGCGGTAAGGCATGTTGTAAGGGCCTGCGCCGAACTCGCCACGAATGTCGAAAGGCGTGTCCTCATAGTGGTCACGCATGCCGGCCATAACGTCAGAAAGTCGAACCTTCTGCTTGGGCTTAAGGTAGAGGGGCATCTCGCCATCGAGCTCGTTTCCCTTGGCATATTCTATATATTTGTCCATGCCATCACAGAGGCGGTTGAAGATGCTCCACACACGGGCCTCGCAGTAACGAACGGCTCCAAAGTCGTTGGGAGCGTAAGCATCTCGGAAGGAGAAATCAGCATCCTTGCCAGTGAAGTATCCTTTCTTCCGAGCGAAGGTAATAACATCCTTAGAGTAGCGAATCTGCTTCTTGTCGAACTGGCTCAGACGGGTAATCCTACTCTGGTTGGCATGAGCCGACACGCAATCGTCTGGAATGCGGACGGCCACCCACACAGCTCCTTTCTCACCGACTCCCTTGCCAATCATCTCGAGAATCCATGCCTCGTTCTTGTCGCAGACAGAGAAGGTCTCACCCTCGGAGCAGTAGCCGTAAGTATCGACGAGCGTGGTCATGATGTCGATGGCCTCACGAGCAGAAGTGGCACGCTCCAAGGCGATGTAGATAAGAGATCCGTAGTCAATGCCTGTAGGGAGTTCGGCAGAACCAATCTGCTTGCCGTCAGTCTCATAGAGTTCTTCACGTCCGCCGTAAGTGGTCTCGGTGATGCTCACCTGATGCTCGTTCATCTGCCCCACAACGGTATATGTGCGCTCGGCTTGAGGAATCTCACCAAGATACTTGTTGGTGTCCCAGTCATAGACCTTGCGCATCTCGCCCTTCGGATGGATGCCACCGACGTGGTGATATATGTTGCCGAACATTCCGTAAGAGTCGGCGTTGTAGCTAACAAACACACTGCCGTCGGCACTCGCATTCTTGCCCACGATGATGTTGGTGCAAGCTATTGATGTCATGAACAGAGCCGACACCGCCCATGCCATCACTGAAAGAATGAATTTTCTGATCTTCATAATTAAGTTAGAATGATAATTCAGATATTCTTGATGAAGTAATTAGTTATGCAAAGGTAAGCATTTTCATCGGAATGACTGCAACCTTTTTATCTAAAGAGTGCTTTTATTTGTCATATAGCGAACAAGATTTGGTCGTGTTGACATTTTTGCCTTACTTTGTGGCAAATTTTCATGGCCATAAGGCAAACACATAGTCACAACACAAACACAAAAGAAGACGAAGCACGCAACATGGCATTGCGTGCTTCGTCTTTCTCTACATTATTATATATTACTTAATGATGAGCTTGTCGCTTCCCGCAGCCTTGAAACTCATGTCGAGTCCCTTCACCGAGTGAGTCAGCGCTCCGAAGGAAATGAAGTCGACACCAGCCTTGGCGTATGGAATCATCGTGTCGAAGGTGATACCACCGGAGGATTCGGTCTCAGCACGACCAGCCACGAGCTTAACGGCCTTCTCCGTATCTTCGGGGGTGAAGTTGTCAAACATGATGCGGTCACAACCTTCGGCGAGGGCTTCCTCGAGTTCCTTCCAGTTGCGCACCTCGCACTCAATCTTCAGATCCTTGCCATGATCCTTGCAGTACTGCTTGGCTCGGCTGATGGCATTGTGGACACCTCCGCAGAAGTCAATGTGGTTGTCCTTCAGGAGAATCATGTCAAAGAGGCCTATGCGGTGGTTCATACCTCCGCCAATCTTCACGGCCTCCTTCTCCAGCATGCGCATGCCAGGTGTGGTCTTGCGGGTGTCGAGCACACGGGTCTTGGTTCCGGCATCGATGAGCGCCTGCTGATATTTGTGGGTCATCGTGGCAATACCACTCATGCGCTGAAGGATGTTGAGCATCAGACGCTCGGTCTGCAAAAGGCTCTGCTCCTTACCCTTGACAGACATGACAATGTCGCCAGGCTTCACATGGGCGCCGTCCTGAATATAGACTTCCACCTCCATCGTAGGATCGAAACGACGGAACACCTCCTTGGCTATCTCCACGCCAGCAAAGATACCCTCCTCCTTGATGAGAAGCTTGCTCTCGCCGTAAGCATCGGCAGGGATGCAGCAGAGGGTTGTGTGGTCGCCGTCGCCAATGTCTTCAGCAAAGGCGAGATCGATGAGACGATCATTGAGTTCTTCTACGCTTAACATAATGGTTGAGAGTTTAGAGTTAAGAGTTTAGAGCAATTATTTCTTGCGTCTGATGTAGTCCGACGGCTTTTTGTCATTGTCGAAATACCATGCGAGGCCAATCTTCACGCCAGCCCTGGTGTACTCAGAGACGTTCTTGGTGGAGATGTCGCAGTAGAGGGATGGCTCGATGGTGAGGTGGCGGTTCAGGAAGAAACAGTACCCCAGCTCGGGCGTCACCAGAAGGTCGTTGTAGTTGGGCGCGCCATGCACATACTTGGCACCAGCCTGAAGGAAGAGGCCATTCTGCTCGATGAGATAACGACATTTCAGACCAGCATAGAGCGCCTGCATGTCTTCGTAACGGTAGTCGAAGCCCACCTCTGTGATGAGCATCCATGCCTCTTCGAACATGTAGCCGCCGTTCACACCGAAGTTCAGACCGACCTTTTCATTCTTGTTGTAGGAAAGGCCTGCCGCATTGGTGGTGGCCGCCAGATAGTACTTGCCCTTCTCGAACTGTGCGAATGCACTGCCGATACCGACGAGGGCAAAGATGATGGTGAAAAAGAATTTCTTCATATTATTAATGATTATAATGTGATGTCGTGATAACGATTTTAGTTTTTTGTTGTCAGTTGCTCCTTCTTATACAGTGCCCACGACAACGCTCCGCAGATGACCACATAGCCAATGATGTGAGGCAGATAGGTGAGCCAAGTGTTCCATGTGACGCCGTTGTAGATA
Source organism: uncultured Bacteroidaceae bacterium (assembly GCA_905234125.1). Taxonomy (GTDB): domain Bacteria; phylum Bacteroidota; class Bacteroidia; order Bacteroidales; family Bacteroidaceae; genus Minthosoma. The sequence continues at coordinate 40,751 of CAJOGQ010000048.1, forward strand.
TAGAATCCGACGCCGACAGCAAAGAGCGCGATGGGTTGCCAGATGAATCTCTTCATGATTTCAATGCTTCAGTTCTTCAACCCTCGTGAGGAGTACAATTTCTTTGCCCAGATGATGTACCACACCAGTACGCCCAACGTGATGAGACCACCCAGCAGATAGGCAACGAAGTGATTGAGTTGGAAACCTTCGGGGGCAATGAATATATAAGTACTGCAGACGATGGTCATCCACAACGCCGGAACCATCGACACAAGGCATGCGAATTTGTTCGTTCCCTCAGATGCGCTTCGTTTGGTCAGCCACACGGTGATGGCCCACAGCGTGAAGGACGCCAGACTCTGATTGAACCATGCGAAGTAACGCCACAAGACGTCGAATTTGACAAAGAAGAGCGTGGTGCAGATGGCGAAGATGGGCACCGACAGCAACAGACGCTTGTAGATGCGGTTCTGCTTGTAGTGCATGAAGTCGGCGGTAATCAGACGGGCACTGCGCAACGCCGTGTCACCGCTGGTGATGGGAGCTGCCACCACACCCAGCACGGCCAAAATAGAACCCACTGTGCCGAGCCATGAAGAGCAGACACTGTTGACCAAGATAGCAGGGTTGGGATTGCCCGTTCCGCCATTGGTCATGACAGCCCAAAGTTTCTCGTATGGAGCCACCGAATTGTCCATGCCGAACTTCGTCACATCGAACGCATCGGCAAACTTGATGGCTGCAGCCGACCAGATGAGAGCCACAACACCTTCCGTAATCATTGAACCATAGAAAACAGGGCGTCCGTACTTCTCGTTCTTCATGCAACGAGCCATCATCGGGCTTTGCGTGGCATGGAATCCGCTCACGGCACCACAAGCAATCGTGATGCAGAGTCCTGGGAAGATAGGCATGCTGGATGTAGGATGATGATTAGCGAATGCCTCCGTAATTTCAGGCATCGAACCATCTGCTACAAAGATGCCGTAGCCCACGCCCACAGCCATGATCAGCAATGCCACACCAAACAGCGGGTAGATGCGACCAATCAGTTTGTCAACGGGCAACAGCGTGGCCAGTATATAATAAGCAAAGATGACGATGATCCAGAAGAAGTTCTGTCCGAAAATCGACTCGCCACCAATCATGTTGGCCAGCAGTCCTGCCGGTGTGGTGGCAAACACGGCACCCACCAGAATCATCAGCACCAACGACATGACGCGCAATGCGAGACGAGCGACCGATCCCAGTTCATCACCCACAATCTCGGGCAGACTGGCTCCGTTCTTGCGCAGACTGATCATACCCGACAAGTAGTCATGCACAGCGCCACCGAAGATACAGCCAAAGACAATCCACAGATATGCTGCGGGGCCGAACAGGATGCCGAGGATGGCTCCGAAGATGGGGCCGGTGCCAGCGATATTCAGGAATTGGATGAGATAAACCTTCCATGTATCCATCGGCAGATAATCGACACCATCCTGACAAGAGTAGCAGGGAGTCTCACGAAAAGAATCGGATCCAAATACCTTATCGACGAATGCTCCATAGAAGATATAACCCAGAACGAGGAGCAATAAAGAAACAATAAAAGTAACCATTTTTGTTTTTATTATATCAAATGTTCGGCAAAAGTAAGGAAAAATCCGTACCTTTGCAAAAAATTTAACGTTAATAATGACTAATCGACATAAAGCATTACTCTTTGGGGCGTTTTTGAGCCTCGCGACAACAACAATACCCTCACTAACTCTCCCTATGATGGGGAGAACTCCATCCGGCGAAATTCCACCTACAAAATCTTCCTTGCCCTCACAGGGAGGGGGCTGGGATGAGGGTATGCCGCTCCGCGAAACCCGTGCCGTTTGGCTCACCACCATCGGCGGACTCGACTGGCCCCGCATTCAGGCCGTCGATGCATCTAGCCGTGAGCGTCAGAAGCAGGAGCTCGTCCGCATTCTCGACAACTACCAGCGTGCCAACATCAACACCGTCATCTTCCAGACCCGTGTCCGCGCCGCCCTGCTCTACCCCTCGAAGATTGAGCCTTGGGAACTGAGCCTCACGGGCACGGCAGGACGTTCGCCCGGCTACGACCCGCTGGCCTTCTGCATCGACGAGTGCCACAAGCGCGGCATGGAACTCCACGCATGGGTGGTCTGCATCCCCATCGGCACCCAGGAGCGTCAGGCGAAATATGGCGCCAGCTCCATTACGAAGAAGCGTCCCAATCTCGTCAAGACCGCCAAGGGAGGCGAGATGTTCATGGTTCCTGGCCGACCCGAAACCGCCGACCACATCGCCAGCATCTGCCGGGAGATTGTGGAGAACTACGACGTCGATGGCATCTCCCTCGACTACATCCGCTACCCCGAGTCCGTCTTCAATTTCTCCGACGACGAACTCTATCCACGCTCGTCCAACCTCTCGAAGGCCGACTGGAAGCGCGAGAACATCACCCGCATCGTCCGTCGGGTTCACGATGTCGTCAAGCCCATCAAGCCCTGGGTCAAGCTCAGCAGTTCGCCCATCGGAAAGTATCGCGACACGAGCCGATACTCTGCCGGTGGATGGAACGCCTACAACGCCGTGTGGCAAGACCCCGTGGCCTGGCTCCGCGACGACCTGCAGGACATGCTCTTCCCCATGATGTACTTCACCGGCAACAACTACTACCCCTTCCTCTTCCAGTGGGCCGAGAACGCTCATGGCCATCCCATCGTGCCCGGCCTCGGCATCTACTTCCTCGACCCTCGCGAGGGACGCTGGACACTCAATGAAGTCCGTGCCGAGATGCACACCGCCCGCAACACCGGCATCGGCGGCATCGCCTTCTATCGTGGCGAATTTCTCACCAAGAACTGCAAGGGCATCTACGACACCGCCTGCCGCGAGTTCTTCCCCTACCCTGCCCTCACCGCCCGCATGACCTGGATGGGCGACACCATCGCGCCCCAAGCCCCCACATATATAATATATAAGGACGGCATCCTCCAATGGTCCGAATCCCAATCCGCCCAATCAACCCAATCCGCCCAACTTGCCCATTCCCCCCACATATTATATAATGTATATGGCTCCAACCTCTATCCTGTCGACATCACCAAGGCAGAGAACCTCCTCGCCACCCGTGTCCGCGACACCCAATGGACGCTCAACGCCCGAGCCAAGAAGCTCCGCCACTATGCCGTCACCGCCATCGACCGCTTCGGCAACGAGAGTCCCGCCGTGCAGGAAGAGAAGCCCGTCTTCGAACTCCCCAAGCACATCGACGTGCCACGACTCATCAATCCCGTCGTGAAAAACAAGAAGAGCGCAAGCGGCAAGAAGAAAAAGAAAAAATGACGCCCGTCCTTCCCTCCCTCTTCAATCCCTCCAACGACATGGCGCTGGCTGCCAACGTGCGCCAGTACCTGCCCCCCAAGCGCATCCAGCAGATGGAGGCCGACCTGGCCGACCTGGCTCAAGTGTGGGAAGGCACGCGCTTCGCCGGTCCCTGGGGATGGAGCCTCGCCACCAAACAGCGCTACCGCCACATGGACATAGCCGACGACCTCCTGCCCTCCGACGAGTGGCTCGCCCAGCTCCGCGCCCTCTCCTCCCGCCAATTCGCCTGCGAATACATCCATCATCTGCTCGCCGACCTCTCCTCCACTCACCCCAACACCTCTCCTCTCCTCCTCGGCCACGAAATGCATTGGCTGCAAGCGGGAAAACCGCTGGCCCACGAGATGCGTCCGTCGTCAGCGGTTTCCCCGCTAACATCTTCCCCCTTCCCCCTCATCCTCAAGCTCCCCTGGTCCTCCTCCGGCCGTGGCGTCTTCGTTCTTCCTCCCGACGCCCCGCTCTCGACCCTCCACTCCAAGCTCTCCACCCAGACCGGCTTCCTCGTCGACCGTTTCTACGCCGACAAGACCCTCGACTTCGCCATGGAGTTCTTCATCCACCCCGACGAGAGCCCCAATCACTCCGCTGGCACTGCGCCCCAAGTCGAATTTCTCGGCTACTCCGTCTTCCAAGCCTCCGACCACGGCACCTATGGCTTCAACTACGTGGAGAGCCAGGACGAACTGCTACGAAGAATCATTGGGGAGCCTGATGGGAATGATGGGAGAGATGGGCTGAATGGGCAAGATGGGTCTATTGGGCAAATTGAAGAATTGCTCGATGCGCTCGTCGCCTACCACAAAGTCCACCTGGCCCGCACATCCTACCGTGGTCCCCTCGGCATCGACATGCTCAAGACCGCCGACGGCCACATCCATCCCTGCCTCGAAATCAATTTCCGCCTCAACATGGGCATCCTCGCCCTCCTCCTCCACCAGCGCCTCGGCTCCCACGCCACCGCACAGTTAACCCCTCCCCGACCCGCTGGTTTCGCAGCGCGGGTGGAGAGGGGCAAACTCATGATTACTTATAAAGCTGGCGCATGACGCTTTCCCCTTTCATTATTTTTCCAAGAATCCTCAACTCTTACAATCCGAAGAGAATCTTCAGACCGCCATCCACACCGCTGAAGCCCATGAAGGCCATGGCGAGGAGGGATGCTGTGACGAGGGCGATGGGCACGCCACGGAAGGCCTTGGGCACATCGGAGAGCTCGAGCTGCTCGCGCAGTCCGGCGAAGAGCACCATGGCTAGGAGGAAGCCGATGCCGGTGGAGAGGGCATAGACGATTCCCTCGAGCAGGTCGTAGTCCTTCTGAATGACGAGGATGGCCACGCCAAGGATGCAGCAGTTGGTGGTGATGAGGGGCAGGAAGACGCCGAGCGCCTGATAGAGGGCTGGCATGGTCTTCTTGAGGATAATCTCAATCATCTGCACAAGGGCTGCAATGACGAGGATGAAGGCGATGGTCTGGAGGTATTCGAGGCCAAAGGCGTTGAGCACATACACCTGCAGGAGGTAGGTCACGATGGTGGCAACGACCAGTACGGCGGTTACGGCCATGCCCATGCCCGATGCGGTGTCCACCTTCTTGGACACGCCGAGGAACGGACAGATGCCCAGGAATTGTGCCAGCACGACGTTGTTGACGAAGATGGCAACGATGATGATGAGTATCAAACTAAGTACGTAATCCATAATCTGTCCTCCTTATGCTTTCTTTGTGATTTTGTTGAACAATACGATGAGATAGCCCAAGGCGAGGAATGCGCCAGGCGCAAGGACGAACATCAGCATGCCATAGTTCTCGCCCCAAAGGGTGAAGCCGAAGATGGCTCCTGTGCCCAAGAGCTCGCGAACGGCTCCCAGACAGGTGAGCGCGATGGTGAAGCCGATGCCGATGCCGATGCCGTCGAAGATGGAGGCAATGGGGCCGTTCTTGGCTGCGAAGGACTCAGCACGTCCGAGGATGATGCAGTTCACCACGATGAGGGGGATGAAGAGTCCGAGGCTCTTGTCGATGTCGGGAGCGTAAGCCTTGATGACCATCTGAAGCACCGTCACGAGGCTGGCGATGACCACGATGTAGGAGGGAATGCGCACAGCGTCGGGGATGAGCTTCTTGATGGAGGCAATGATGAGGTTGGAAAGGATGAGCACGCACATGGTGGCGAGACCCATCGACATGCCGTTGATGGCAGACGAGGTGGTACCGAGGGTTGGACACATGCCCAACAAGAGGACGAACGTCGGATTCTCCTTGACGATACCATTTATCAATACTTTTAAGTTGTTCATAATTTGTCGAATGGTAAATGATTCTACTCAATTGCTTCAGGCTTTCCCATACTCGATGCAGAGGCCTGCTGGGAGGCTCCAGAGTTGACATCCAGGCCGATGATGATTTTGTCGTAGGCATTCTGGATGGCACGGAGGAACGCACGGCTGGTGATGGTGGAAGCCGTGATGGCATCCACTTCGCCACCATCCTTGCTCACAGTGAATTTGTTCTTGCCAGGATTCATGCCGATGATCTTGTCCTGGAACCACTCCCCTGCCTTGGCACCAAGACCCGGAGTCTCAGCGTGTTCGAGCACTGTGTAGCCAAGAATGTCGCCATCGACATTGAAACCAACGAGCACTTTCAGAGGCCCGCCAAAACCATTTTCGACAGTGACCACGGCCTTACCAAGCAGGTTTCCGTCCTTGTCGTTGATGTCGTAGGCCGTGAAGTTATCCACCTCCCAAGGCTCAGACACTTGGATGTCGTCGCTACCCATGACAGCCTTGATGCCAGCTGCCAGATTCTCTTCATTGATTTTCTCGATCTGAGGAGCCGTGACAGCATTGACCGAAGCCAGCACGCCCGCAGCAACGATGGTGATGACGGTGAGCACCACCAACATATTGGTAACTTTTTCATACGCTATCCTCCTTTATTTCTTTGCTGGCACTTCGCCAAAGCGCTTGGGTTTGAACTTGTTGTTGATCAGTGGCACGAAAGCGTTCATGATGAGAATGGCGAACGACATGCCTTCCGGATAAGCACCGTAAGCACGGATGATGACCGTCAGGGCACCAATCGCCACACCATAAACGAGCTGTCCGTTCTTGCTCATGGGGGATGTCACATAGTCGGTGGCCATGAAGATGGCACCCAACAGCAGACCACCACTCATCAGTTCTGCCAAAGGATTGGCATAGACAGGGTCGGCAATGTTGAGCAGACCAGAGAACACCACGACCGTGGCAAGGATGCTCACAGGGATGTGCCAGGTGATGACTTTCTTCACCAACAGGATGATGAAACCGAGGATGAGTGCTGCCGCACAAACCTCACCAAGACAGCCACCCGTGTTGCCAACGAGCATGTCATAGAAAGAAGGAAGTTCCTTCAACAGCTCAGGATTGCCGCTCTTGAAGGCAGCCTTCATGATGGACAGCGGAGTGGCTCCCGTTTCAGCATCGAGATAGGTGCCGAAGCCCTGACCGGGTGTTGGCCATGTAGTCATGTCAACTGGGAAAGAGATGAGCAGGAACGCACGACCTGCAAGGGCCGGATTGAAGAGGTTACAACCCAGACCACCGAAGGTCATCTTCACCACACCAATGGCGAAGAGCGCACCCACGATAATGATCCAAGGCTGGATGTTGCTGGGCATGTTGAACGCCAGCAGAATACCCGTGAGGATGGCAGAACCATCGCTGACGGTACACTTGGGGTTCTTCAGCATAAACTTGTTGATAGCCCACTCGAAGAACACACACGAAGCCACCGAAATGGCTGTGGTTATGATTGCCCCCACGCCAAATTTGATGAACGAGCAGATGAGTGCTGGCACCAAGGCGATGCACACCCAGTACATGTTATTCTGCACGGAGTCGCCACTGTGGACGTGAGGTGAAAGTGATACTACTAATTTGTTAGCCATAATTCTTTATTTTTTAGCCGCCATCTGACGAGCACGGATATTAGTCATTACTGTTGTTTTACCCAAACGGATGAGGTCGAGCAACGGACGGTTGGACGGACAGGTGAACTGACACGAGCCACACTCGATGCAACTGGTGATGTCCTCTGCCTCCACCTTGTCCCACATCTTCTTGCCTGAGCATGTGGCCAAGAGATAGGGCTCCAGACCCATCGGACAAGCACTCACACACTTGGCACAACGGATGCAGGGTTGCTCTTCGCCACGACGCACATCGTCGCCACTCATGATAAGCACACCTGAAGAGCCCTTGCAAATGGGCACTTCGATGTTGATCAACGCCTTACCCATCATCGGGCCACCACCAATCACCTTCACATCGCCATCGGGCAGACCGCCACAAGCCTCAATCAATTGGCTCATCGGCGTACCCATACGGGTGAGGAAGTTGCTGGGTTGCTTGAGTTGCTTGCCCGTCACAGTGACGATGCGCTCGAAGAGAGGCTTATTCTTCATCACTGCCTCATACACAGCGAAAGCCGTACCCACATTCTGAATAATCGCTCCAACAGAAACAGGGAGTGCAGGAGGGGCAGGAACCTGACGACGCACCACAGCATCAATAAGTTGCTTCTCACCACCCTGAGGATACTTGGTCTTCAGAGGCACCACTTCAATATTGGGATGCTGGGCTGCACACTTCTCAGTCATCAACTGGATGGCATCGGGCTTGTTCTCCTCGATGCCAATGAACCCCTTGGTCACCTTGGCAGCCTTCATGAGCAGTTCCACACCAACGAGCACCTGGTCAGCCTTCTCCAGCATCAAACGATGGTCGGCTGTAAGATAAGGCTCGCACTCTACAGCATTGATGATGACCCACTCTGGTTTGAACTGTGGGGGAGGCATAAGTTTCACATGGGTTGGGAAGCAAGCACCACCCATACCAACTATACCAGCATTCTTCACTTTCTCAATAATCTCTTCCGGAGTGAGTTCGGGCTTGTCAGCCAATGTGACGAGCTTGTCTGTACGGTCGATGCTCTCTTCCCACTCATCACCTTCGACCGTGATATACACAGCGGGCTTCTTATAGCCACTGGCATCCACTACGGTGTCAACCTTAAGCACGGTGCCACTGACAGACGAGAAGATGGACGTGGAGAGCGCTTTCTCCATGGGCTTGCCAATCTGCGTTCCGACCTTCACCTTGTCACCCTTCTGCACACAAGGCAGAGCAGGTGCACCGATGTGCTGTCCCATAGGAAAGACAGCCACCTTTGGCAACTCTGCCACCTTGATTGGTTCAGCGGCAGACAGTTTGTTCTCTGCCGGATGAACACCACCTATTCTAAATGTCTTCATACGCTTACTTATTATTTAAGTCCAAGCAGAATCAACTGGCTTGGGGGAAGTGGAGCGTCAGTACGCTTATCTTCAAATTTAACTTCTTTGGCAGGAGCAACTGGGTTGCTGATGTCCTTGGGGCCAGCAAGGAGAATCTGCTGGCTCGGCATGAGGGGAGCATCATACTTCACCTCGATAGGCTTCCATTCCTTAGCAGGTTTAGCAGGAGCAGCTGAAGCTACATTCGCAACAGGAGCCTTGGCACCAGCAGGAGCAGGCTTAACGGCAGGCTTGGCAGCACCAGGAATAGGATTGTGCGTGTCTCTACGCTCCACACCCTTGATGCTCACAGAAGCGATGGCGCCACGTGGACAAGCCTCGAAGCAAGCGCCACAAAGCACACAGGCTTCAGGATTGATATAGGCCACGTTGTTGCCCACATGCACAGCGTCACTTCCACAGGCATTCTGGCACTTCTTACATGCGATGCAGGAGCTGGCACAAATCTTCATGGCCTCGGCACCCTTGTCCATGTTCATACAAATGACCACAAACGCATCCTTGTTCGCACCACTCACGTTGCGCACCTCCATGATGCCACGTGGACAAGCCTTTTGGCAAGCGCCACAAGCAGTACACTTCTCTGCATCCACTTCTGGCAGCCCCGTCTTGGGGTTCATGTGGAGTGCATCGAACTGACAGGCTGCCACACAGTCGCCACAGCCCAGACAGCCGTAGGAACAAAGGGTCTCACCCATACATGTGGAGTTGGCCACACGACAACTCATTACACCATCGTAGGACAGCACGTGAGGACGTTTCTCACAAGTGCCGTTGCATCGAACGATGGCCAATTTGGGAGCCGCAGCAGCAACTTCCATTCCCAAGATACCCGCAACCTGCTGCATGCACTCCGCACCACCTACAGGACAGTTCAGTCCTTCGAGCGAACCAGCGTCGGCAGCCTTCACACAAGCCGCAGCCATACCGCCACAACCAGGGAAACCGCAACCGCCACAGTTGGCGCCAGGCAGCACTTCAAGCACTTGACCGATTCGGGGATCTTCCTTCACTGCAAACCGCTTACCGCTTCGACACCACAAAGAGCAACAGTGCAAGCACGAAGCCCAAGACGGCCAAAGCAATCACAGCAATCAGAATTACTTGAAAATCCATAAAATGTTTATTTAGTTAGTTTTTATAAAATATTCATCTACAAGTATTTAAAATCTTTCATCTCTTTTCTTTATCCAGAACGCAAACTTCTTTGCCATTCTGTCTCTACTCATATATAATATATAGAAGTATAGCGCAAGAATCAAAGCAAGGATACCCACTGAGACAAGTTCGCCCAACTTCAACCACACCATCGCCACCAACATCCACACAACAATCAACAGCACTGGCACACCAAATGCCAAACGCACAGCCTGCTTGCCCATGCTCAATGCCCCACACACTGTCACATCCTCCCCTATCTTGTATTTCATCACTGCATCATCCTCATACACATCAATAATTTTCTCCTTGCTCTCGCTCGATGCACAGAGCGAGCGTGCCTTACACCCACTACATGCCGCCACCTGAAGTATGTTCACCCTCACATGACGGCCTTCCACAGACTCTATCACTCCCTGATGCTCTATTGTCGCTCTCATGATAACCGTTCAGTAAACATTTGACATCAAAAAGTCACTTCATGGTAACAAATTGCAAAGTGTAGTTTACAACTTAGCAAGGCAAAATTAGTGATTTTAATCCTTTTGGTAAAACAAAAAGCAGAAAAAAGCACTCGAAACACAAAAAGTTTTCGTTTTTTAGCGAAAATTGCAAGAAAAAGCCGTAACTTTGCAGCGTCATTACGAGTTAGTGACATAGTTCACGTCGTCACGAGTTGGCGACATAATCATTAATAATTAAACATTTTTATTGCAAAATGGCAACAAGAATTCGTTTGCAGCGTCACGGTCGCAAGAACTACGCTTTCTACAGCATCGTCGCTGCACATGCAGACGCACCACGTGATGGTCGCTTCATTGAGAAGCTCGGTACTTACAATCCAAACACCGACCCTGCAACCATTGATTTGAACTTTGAACGCGCACTCTACTGGGTGCTCGTTGGTGCTCAGCCTACTGACACCGTTCGCAACATTCTTTCTGAAGAAGGCGTTTACCTGAAGAAGCACCTCCTTGGTGGTGTGAAGAAGGGCGCATTCGACGAGGCTGCCGCTGAAGCCAAGTTTGAAGCTTGGAAGAAGGAGAAGGAAGCCAAGGCTCAGAAGGCTGCTGACAAGAAGGAGGCAGACAAGAAGGCCGACAAGAAGGCTCGCTTCGAAGCTGAGAAGAAGGCTAATGAGGCTGTCGCTGCAAAGATTGCAGAGAAGAAGGCCGCTGCCCTCGCTGCTCAGGCTGAAGCTGCTGCTGAAGAGGCTCCTGCCGCTGAAGCAACTGAAGCACCAGCTGAGGCATAATCCTCAGGCGTTTGATGTAACCAATCATCAAAAACATCACAAAAAGAAGGTGAATCCGTTTGGGTTCACCTTTTCTTTTATCTCTATCATCATGCTGTCCGGATGCGGAAGAATCACTTTTTCTTCTTCTTCAGACTCCAATGTCCGACGTGCATACCAGCTTTCACTTCCATCGAATATGCCTTGCCAAGGTTGGCTCTCACGTTATAACCAAGATAGAAAGGCTTGAAGAACTGGGGATAATAACGGATGCCTATCGTTTCCACCAAAGATGGCTCATAGAAATCACCCACCCATCCATGCCTACGGAACAGATAGGTGCCCACCGACATGGCCAGCGACAAACTCTTATAGTACACCTCATGCTGAACAGCGATATACAACGTGTGCTTGCTGTGCTTATAATTTTCCTCCACCCCACACATTTTTTCAATCAGCGGCGAACGTGCCAAGTAGCCAGCAAAGGCATATTCCAAACCTAAACCCGTCGCATGCACCCGATTATACCTGAACATTGGTGTGAAAGATGTGCTCCAAACCGTGTGCAGCCCAAGGTTCTTTCCTCTAGATCTGTCCTCTTCCGTCATATAGTCACGATGCAAAAGCCATTCCTCATACATCGTGCGGAATCCCACTGTACCATTGATGTCAAAATACATAAAGGGTTCGAAGGCTGGTGTCTCAATCTCCTTCAATCGTCTCAAGCGTTCGCGATAAGTCAGTCCTTTGTCATCAGCGGGACGATTCAAATCATATCTCGCACGCAGAGCCATTCCGAATGCGTTCAAGCCCTTGTTGGGTCGGCTCGTGGCACCGTTCGAGTTATGTTTATACTCAACGCCAAAACTCAGTTCCATCTGAGGCATCACCCGATAACCAGCATACAGACCAAAACCGAAATACAGCGAAAGATGCTGACCAATCAAGTCATTGTCAATATTGGTGGCAGGGTCATAGGGACGTGAGCACAAACTTATACCATTCTCCAGCGCATAGCCAAAAGACCATGTGCGGTTTCTGTAGATATCACGCCTGAAAGCAACATACCCAGCCCATATATAACCAGGGCTCGACATATATGGCGTGTCCTCCGTATGCAATTTTATATGGCTATAGTCCATGAATTGAAAACCAGCCTCCAACGTCGGAAAACCAAACACACGGTCATACACACTGATGTTGGGATCCAAGGGGTTTGCCTGCGAGTTCATGAAGATGGCATAGTTGCCAGCCCACAATTTCTTTCCCAGCTTCTCGTCCCTCATCCTGATGTTCATCATGTGGCTGATGCTTCCACTTCCACCCACGGAATAGATGAACCTGGGCACAGAATCATGAGAGGCTGATGCACTCGCAAACATAGGCATAGACATTTCATCAGTCTTACCGGATTCACTCACGTCTTCAGCCACGACTTCAGGATCAACATCCTCTGCCACCACAACATCAGTATCTTCTGCACGTACTACGGCAAAAGATATCCACACACTGGCCAAAAGCAGGGTTTTCAGAAAAGTGGTATTCATTCAGATCTCTTATCTTCTTATTCAGCAGAGAACTCCTTGATGCGCTGTTCCTCTTCCAATTTACAGATCAGCAAGGTGTTGCCCTTCTCTGCCACGATGTAGCCTTCCAGTCCTTGCACCACCACACGCTTCTCTTCCGTCACATGCACCACACAATTCTTCGTCTCATACAGCTTCACGTTCTCGCCAATCACGTTGTTGCCATCCTTATCCACAGGAGCAATCGTGTGCAAAGAGCCCCATGTACCCACATCACTCCAGCCGAAGTCAGCAGGGAACACAAAGATTTCGTCAGCACGCTCCATCACGGCATAGTCAATCGATATGCTCGGACACTTGGGGAACTGCTCATTGATCATCTTCTGCTCCTTCGCTGTGCCAAACACCGGCATCAAATCCTCGAAGATGTCAGAGATTTCCGGCTCATAAATACGCAGAGAGTTGACAATCGTGTTGACGTTCCAGATAAAGATGCCCGAATTCCAGAAAAACTCCTTGCTCTTCACATATTTAACGGCTGTCTCATAGTCAGGCTTCTCCTTGAACGAATCCACACGATAGATTTCCTTATTCCTGAGCGATGGCTCTTGAAGGTCGGCCTGAATATAACCATAGCCCGTCTCAGGACGAGTGGGCGTCATGCCCAAAGTTACGATGGCATCCGTCTCAGCCGTGAAGACCAGCGCAGAATTGATGACACGCTGAAACTCCACCACATCCGTCACCAGATGGTCTGCTGGGGTGATGACCAGGTTCGCCTTCGGATTCTTGGCCTTGATGCGCCAGCTCACGTAGGCAATGCACGGAGCCGTGTTGCGACGGCAAGGCTCCAGCAGAATGTTCCCCTTCGGCATGTCAGGCAACTGCTCAGCCACAATATCAGCATATTTCTCCGACGTGACCACCCACACATTTTCGGGCGCAATCATCCCCTTGAAACGGTCGTATGTCATCTGAATGAACGTGCGACCAGTTCCAAACACATCAATAAACTGCTTCGGAAACTCTGTTGTGCTCATGGGCCAGAAACGGCTGCCCACACCTCCTGCCATAATGACGAGGTTGTTGTTGGGGTTAAACATCGTACTCATAATCATCAAACGGATGTTAAATTTATTTGTTTTTGTTCCTTAAAAACGCTTAGAAAGTGCAAAGTTAGGAAATAAATGTGAAAAGTGGAAAGTGAAAAGTAAAAAAAATCCAAAATTACTTCCGCCTTTAACAAGAAAACCCTACTTTTGTACTCAAATAATCACAAATCGCGAAACAACTCGATGGTACTGATAGCAGACAGTGGCTCTACAAAGACAGCCTGGTGCCTGGTCGAAGACAGCAAAAAAGTCATCTACACACAAGGCATCAACCCCTTCCAGCAGACGGAAGAGGACATCATCGTTGTCCTGCGCCAAGAGCTCATGCCAGCTCTCAACCCTCAGCTCTCAACTCTCAACTCTCAACTCTCAACTCTCAACTTCTACGGCGCAGGATGCACCCCTGAGAAGGCACCCCTTGTGGCCAGCGCCCTCAGACAGGTCATCAACCCTGACGCCACCATCCATGTGGAGAGCGACATGTTGGGAGCTGCCAGAAGCGTGTGCCAGCACTCCCCAGGCATCGTCTGCATCCTTGGCACAGGGAGCAACTCCTGCCTCTACGACGGACAGACCCTTCATCCCGGCAATCCTGCCCTGGGCTACATCCTTGGCGACGAAGGCAGTGGAGCCTACATCGGCAAGCGACTCGTGGGCGACATCCTCAAGCGTCAACTGCCAGAGGATCTGCAGACCCTCTTCTTTGAAGAGACCCAAGAGACCCAAGCCACCATCATCCAGAAGGTCTATCGCGCTCCCCTACCCAACCGCTTCCTTGCCTCCCTCAGCCCGTTCTGTGCCAGGCATCGCGAGCATCCAGCCATCCATCAGTTCCTCCTCGACTGCTTCCATCAGTTCTTCCTGCGCAACATCCTCACCGCCCCTTGGAGCCATGAGGCCAAGACGCTGCCCATCCACTTCGTTGGTAGCATCGCCCACCACTATCAGGCTGAACTCAACGCAGTGGCCACCCAGCTCGACCTCCACATCGGTCAAATCGTGCAGGCACCTCTGCAGGGACTCGTCACCTACCATCAGGAAAAGGAATAAGGTACAGGAGAGAATGTATATATAATAATGTGACAACGATCTAATAACTCCAGAATATGATAAAAGAACTCAAACTCCACAACGACATCAATGAAGTGCCCCTCTTGGCCGAATTCATTGAAGTATTGGCTGAAGAGCTGGGCTACAACGCCTCCGACACCATGAATCTGAACCTCGCCCTCGAAGAAGCCGTAGTCAACGTGATGAACTACGCCTACCCAGAAGGAACCGTAGGCGACATCCTGCTCCATGCCGCCACCACCGACACCGACCTCATCTTCACCCTCAGCGACTCCGGCACCCCCTTCGACCCCACCCAGCAAGACGCGCCCGACCTCACACTCTCCGTCGAAGACCGTCCCATCGGAGGTCTCGGCATCTTCCTCGTCAACCAGCTCATGGACTCCGTCCACTACGAATACACTGACGGGCACAACGTCCTCAAGCTGAGCAAGAAGTTGCCCTAAACAAGAAAAGAAAAATGCATGGAACAAACAGTCCACGCATTCTATTAGTTGTAAAATTCGGCAGAATCCCCTACCCTTGCTTGTGGTTGATGCAGATGCCCTGCAGATACCACTCATAGAGGCGGTGGATTCCTTCGTCAATCTCAATGGTGTGGTGCCAGCCAAGGCGATGGAGCTTGCTGACGTCAGTAAGCTTTTTCATTGTGCCGTCGGGCTTGGTGGCATCCCAACGGAGCTCGCCCTTGAAGCCTATCTCCTGCATGATGCGCTCAGCCACCTCGCGGATGGAGATTTCCTTGCCCGTGCCGACGTTGATGTGGCAGTTGCGGATTTCCTTGATGCCATCGCGATTGACGGTGAAGTCGCTCTTCTCCACCACGTCCTTGAAATCGACATTGAGGAGGCAATAGACGGATGCGTCAGCCATCTCCTCGCTCCAAAGGAACTCGCGCATTGGAGCACCAGTGCCCCACAACGTGACAGCCTCTGGTGTGATGCCATAGTGGCGAAGCACTTGCAGGATGGTGTACTCATCGCTCATCGCTGTGGCCATAATGGTCTGGAGTCCTCCATCCCCTGATGGAGCTGCTTGTCCATCAACCATCTTTGGCACCTTCATGGAGACGGGTCTCAGACCGAGGTCTTTACGCACAGCCTCCCAATTGCCTTCGTTCAGACATTTGGCCAAATGAATCTTGCGAATCATGGCGGGGAGCACATGGGAGTTCTCAAGATGGAAGTTGTCGTTGGGACCATAGAGGTTAGTTGGCATCACAGCGATGTAGTTGGTGCCGTATTGGAGGTTGAACGACTCGCACATCTTCAGGCCTGCAATCTTGGCGATGGCGTAGGGTTCGTTCGTGTATTCGAGCGGAGAGGTCAGCAGGCAATCTTCAGGCATGGGCTGTGGAGCCTCGCCAGGATAGATGCAGGTGGAGCCGAGGAAGAGAAGTTTCTTCACCCCATGCTTCCATGCCTCACCAATGACGTTCTGCTGAATCTGCAGGTTCTGATAGATGAAATCGGCACGATACTGAAGGTTGGCCATGATACCACCCACATGGGCTGCGGCAAGCACAACGGCATCGGGCTGTTCGTCATCGAAGAACTTCTTCACGGCCACTGGGTCGAGCAAATCGAGTTCAGCGTGCGACTTTCCCACCAGATTCTCGTAGCCACGAGCCTTCAGATTGTTCCAAATGGCAGAACCCACCAGTCCGTGATGCCCTGCCACAAATATTTTACTGTTCTTGTCAAGCATATTATTTCACCAATCCTTTCTCCAGATACTCAGCCAAGTTTGTTCTCATCACGGATGCCACGTGGTCGGCGGCCACCTTCTCCATGTCGTGCTTCACCATGATGGAGACGAGCTGTTCGAAGCTGGTGCTCTGCGGATTCCATCCGAGTTTCTCCTTCGCCTTGGTGGGGTCTCCCCAGAGGTTCACGACGTCGGTGGGACGATAGAAGTCGGGGCTCACCTCAACCAGCACTTTGCCCTTCAGATTGTCAGGACCAGCGATGCAGATGCCCTTCTCGTCCATACCCTCTCCCTCAAACTTCAGCTCGATGCCAGCAGCCTTGAAGGCATAGTAGGCGAACTCGCGCACAGAGTGCTGCACACCTGTGGCAATCACGAAGTCCTCTGGTTTTTCCTGCTGAAGAATCAGCCACATGCACTCCACATAGTCCTTGGCATAGCCCCAGTCACGAAGAGATGAGAGATTGCCAAGATAGAGCTTGTCCTGCTTGCCCTGTGCAATACGTGCAGCGGCGAGGGTGATCTTACGCGTCACGAAGGTCTCGCCACGACGCTCACTCTCATGGTTGAACAGGATGCCTGAACAGCAATACATATTGTAGGCCTCACGATACTCCTTCACGATCCAGAAGCCGTAGAGCTTGGCCACAGCGTAGGGAGAATAAGGATGGAACGGGGTCTTCTCGTTCTGAGGAACCTCCTCCACCTTGCCGTAAAGTTCAGAGGTAGAAGCCTGATAGATGCGGCATTTGTCAGCCAATCCGCAGAGACGAACGGCCTCCAGTACACGGAGCACGCCCACAGCATCGACATCGGCCGTGAACTCAGGAGAGTCGAACGAAACCTGCACGTGAGACTGTGCTGCCAGATTATAAATTTCAGTGGGTTGCACCTTGCTCACCACTTGGAGCATCGACATCGAGTCGCCCAAGTCAGCATAGTGAAGGTGGAAGTTTGGAGTGCCTTCGAGATGGGCGATGCGTTCGCGATAGTCCACTGATGAACGGCGGATGGTGCCGTGAACTTCATAGCCCTTCGCCAGAAGGAACTCGGAAAGGTATGAACCGTCTTGACCGGTGATACCTGTAATAAGAGCAACTTTTCTTTCCATAAAAATTATATATATAATATATTAAAAGGCATTCAAAATTATGCAAACTATTGGAAATCGGGTGCAAAGGTAGTGAAAATACACGACATAAATGGCATGAAACCGCTATTTATTATATATAATGTGTAATTTACCGACTATTGGGTATTGCATAAGCCGTGAAAAGGTCGTAACTTTGCACCCAAATAGAAAACGAGCATGAAACTTTCAGCATTAAAGACGGGAGAAAAGGGCGTGATTGTTCGTGTGATGGGACACGGCGGATTCCGCAAGCGCATTGTCGAGATGGGATTCATCAAGGGACAAAGCGTGGAAGTCCTCCTCAATGCCCCCCTGCACGACCCCGTGAAATATAAAATCATGGACTACGAGGTGAGCCTCCGTCGTGCCGAAGCCGAACTGGTGGAGGTCATCAACGAGGAGGAGGCCAAGCAATGGGCAGCGCAACACCCTGAGCAGCCAGGCATCCCTGCCGACGCCTGCGAGGACATCGTCCATCGGGTGGCTCGTGTGAAGGAGCATGAACTCAGCGTCGTCTTCGTGGGCAACCCCAACTGTGGCAAGACCTCGCTCTTCAACATCGCCAGCGGTGCGCACGAACGAGTGGGCAACTACTCAGGCGTCACGGTCGATGCCAAGGTCGGCCACTTCAACTTCGAGAACTACCACTTCAACATCGTCGATTTGCCCGGCACCTATTCCCTCTCCACCTACACGCCAGAGGAGCTGTATGTGCGCAAATACATCATCGAGCAACATCCCGATCTCATCATCAACGTGGTCGATGCCTCCAATCTGGAGCGCAATCTCTACCTCACCACCCAACTCATCGACATGGACGTGCCGATGATCATCGCCCTCAACATGTACGACGAACTCCGTGTCAGCGGCAATCAGCTCGACATCCAGCAACTCGGCACATTGCTTGGCGTGCCCATCGTCCCCACGGTCGGAAAGACGGGTGAAGGCGTGAAGGAACTCTTTCATCAAATCATTCAGATAACAGAAGGTAAGCAGAAGATTGCCAGACATATACACGTCAATCATGGAGCTCTGCTCGAAGACAAGATTGCCCGCATCGAAGCCTTCATCCGCATGAACCCGGAACCCCACCACAACTACTCTGCACGCTTCCTCTCCATCAAACTCTTGGAGAATGACCGTCAGGTGGAGGGCATCATCCGCCAGCTCGACAACGCCGCCGACATCCTTGCCGAACGCGATGCCTGTCAGCAGGACATCCTCAAGGAGATAGACGAAGACAGCGAGTCGGCCATCACCGATGCCAAATACGGATTCATCCAAGGAGCCCTGAAGGAAACCTTCCAGAAGGTGCATCGCTACAAGCGCCTCATGACCAAGCGCATCGATGCCGTCGTCACCCATCAGGTGTGGGGCTATCCCATCTTCCTCCTGCTCATGTATCTGATGTTCTTCTGCACGTTCAATATCGGCCAATACCCGATGGATTGGATTGATGCGCTCATCGGATGGCTGGGCGAAGCCGTCAGCACATGGATGCCCGACGGCATGTTGAAAGACCTCCTCATCGATGGCATCATCAGTGGCGTGGGAGGCGTCATCGTCTTCCTGCCCAACATCATGATTCTCTACGCCTTCATCTCGTGGATGGAAGACTCAGGCTACATGGCTCGCGCAGCCTTCATCATGGACAAGATCATGCACCGCATGGGACTGCACGGCAAGTCCTTCATCCCCATGATCATGGGCTTCGGATGCAACATCCCAGCCATCATGGCCACCCGCACCATCGAAGACCGCAAGTCGCGTCTCATCACCATGCTCATCGTTCCGCTCATGTCGTGCTCAGCCCGACTGCCCGTCTATATCATCATCATCACCGCCTTCTTCCCCAAGAACTCAGCCCTCATCCTCTTCAGCATGTACCTGCTCGGCATCGTGTTCAGCATTCTGATGGCCAAGCTCATCAGCCGATTCGTCGTCAAGGGCGAGAGCAGCCCCTTCGTCATGGAGTTGCCCCCCTACCGCATGCCATCGGCCAAGAGCGTCAGCCGTCACACGTGGGAGAAAGGCAAGCAATATCTGAAGAAGATGGGCACCACCATCCTCTTGGCCAGCATAGCGGTGTGGGCACTCAGCTACTTCCCCCATCATGCCGAAGCCACCGAAGACCAGCAGATGGAACTTAGCTACATCGGACAGATAGGCAAGTTCGTCGAGCCAGTCATCCAGCCTTGCGGATTGGCTTGGAAAGAGGGCGTGGCGCTCATCGCCGGCATCGGAGCCAAGGAAATCGTGGCCAGCACCATGGCCGTGCTCTATCATGGCGACATCACCACCAGCGGCATGACCACCCTCGCAGCCTTCTGCTTCATGGTGTTCGTCCTCCTCTATTTCCCCTGCATCCCCACCTGCATCAGCATCAAGAGCGAGTCAGGACAATGGAAATGGGCAGGCTTCACCATCCTCTACACCACCCTCCTCGCATGGCTCACCTCCACGCTCATCTATCAAATCGGCCAACTATTCCCCTAAACTCTCAACTGTCAACTCTCAACTCCCCATGTTTCAGGAAGTCATCGTCTACATCATCCTTGCCGTCACCGCCGCAGCCATCATCCGCTATGTCTATCGACAAGCCACGGGCAAACGCAGCGGATGTTCCTGCGATTCCTGTCCCAAACGTGGTGGCAAGTGCCATTGTCAGGAGGAAAAAGACAGATGTGCATGCACGGCAGAAAAATTTTTCGCCTTTCACTTTTCACATTTCACATAAAATCCGTACCTTTGCACCCATTATGGAATATCAGTCAGAAAACATACAAGAAATAGGTGCCCGCATCGAGCTGACACGCTTCACGGCAGGTGAGGTGACAGAGCTGCATGCCATGCTCCATGTCGAGCCACGCAACGAGATCTTTGAGTCACAGCTCTTCCGCATCGAATGCGCCCAAGCCAAGCTGATGGCGATGGACGAAGTGAAAGGAGCCAAGATCGTCTTCAAGCGCTACTTCCTCAGCGATGCGACCAATCAGGTGCCACGCATCGAGGAGAACGACCCATGCACCGTCTCCTACATCCAGCAGCCACCCCTCGACGGCTCCAAGATCGCCCTGTGGCTCTACCTTCAGACAGGCACCAACATCAGCCAGCAGAACGGCTCCACCGTCGTGAGCCACAACGGCTACCAGCACATCTGGACAATGGGACTCGTCGACACCACTGTCGAGTCCTCCTACATGCAGACGTGGAAGACCCTGCTCTCCTACATCGACACCCTCAAGCTCTTCGGAGCCACCCTCGAGCGCAACTGCATCCGCACCTGGTTCTTCGTCCGCGATGTCGACACCCAATACAACGGGCTCGTCAAGTCGCGCCGTGAATGTTTCGTCGAGCAAGGCCTCACCCCCGAAACCCACTACATCGCCTCCACGGGCATCGGTGGCACTCCCGCCGACCCCAAGGCCATCATCCAGATGGGCTGTTACGCCATGACCGGCTTCGAGCTCGCTCAGCAGCGTTATCTCTACGCCCCCACCCATCTGAACAAGACCTACGAATACGGCGTCACCTTCGAGCGAGGCACCCTCATGCAATATGGCGACCGCGACCACATCTACATCTCCGGTACAGCCTCCATCAACAACAAAGGTGAGGTGGAGCATGCAGGCAACATCTTCCGTCAGACCCACCGCATGTGGGAAAACGTGGAGACCCTCCTTGCCGAAGGCGGGATGACCTTCGACGACGTCATGCAGATCATCGTCTATCTGCGCGACTGCGCCGACTATCCCATCGTCAAGCAGATGTTCGACGAGAAGTTCCCCCACATGCCCTACGTCATCACCCTCGCCCCCGTCTGCCGTCCCACCTGGCTCATCGAAATGGAGTGCATGGCCGTGAAGCAAGCCACAAACGACAACTTCCGAAACTTCTGACATAACCCCAAAAACAAAAAATTAACCGATTAACCAATTAACCGATTAACCTTTTTGGGGAAACAATAAGGGAAGTTAAAGGAGCGCGCCCTTTAACTTCCCTTGTTTTTGAGCAAGTTCTTGATCTTATCGATGGCACAGTCCACGCCGAGCAGGGTTGCTGAGAAGACGAGGAACTGGGCTATCTCGATGAGGACTGAC
>CAJOGQ010000049.1 GCA_905234125.1 uncultured Bacteroidaceae bacterium
TCTTGTTCATATTCATTTCATTTTATTTGTGGAATACTGCGCCAATGATATAATAGTGTGGGCAGAATTTGAAGTAGTCGCTGGTCTTGGCTTTCTCTTCAGTCAGTTCGGTCTCTCCACAGAAACGCCACCCCTTTGCTTGCTCGTCCCACCAGAAAGAACCGTAGAAGACAAGGGGAATGAAGGTGTCAAGGGAGAATGAAGTGGGCTGGTATGGCGCTTTCTGATAGCGGTAAACGGTTTGGGGCGCTCCGGGAATAGGCTTCAGCGTCAGTTTCCATGGCGAGGCATCATTGCGAGAAGAACGCAGGGTGATGGTCTCGATGGAATCGGATTGAATGGGAGAAAAGCCAACGGAGAGGGTCTTTGAAAGGCGATAGATGCCCCGTTCCATGTCGTCGCCATCTTTTTCCTCATAGATACTCTTCTGGTCTTGCTCGTTGAATCATGGTCTTTGTCCTGAATCCGTACAGTTTCTTCTCGTCAATCATCTTTTGATGGTCGAACTCGCGTATGACAATGGTGAAACCAGATGCAGAATCCCTCAAAGACGAAATGTCGTAGGTGAAAACCTCATAGCCGTACATGGCCATGTGTTCCATGAAGTCCTCGGGCGTGGCCGTTACTCTCTTAATTTCTTGTCCCTGCCCCGTCACCCAGACGAGGGCGAGCAGTGTAGTGATGATAGTTTTCTTTTTCATTGTTCTTTGTTTTTTATACGTTTCGTGCTGCGAAGTTACAAAAAGCCACACAAAGAACCCCTCGGCGAAGCCTGAAAATTGGTTGCCGAGGGTGCAAGTCTTAACCCCGGTTAAGAGTTTTCAGACAAATTCTGTGTCTGTTTGTTATTTCAAATTGTGGCAATGCATAGCTTCACAGCCCTGCATACCCAATGATGAAGTCTTCATCCTTTCTAAACTTTCATTTATTATACTATTTACTTTCACTAAACACATTCAGGCAAAGCCATCAGAATAGAATTTGGCTTTTTCATGATGATTGGTTTGCTGTCACTCCTTTTCCACTTTCTTCCTCGCCAACTCAAGCATGTCGTAGATGTATTGGTTCTCGACGTCATCGAAGCATTCCGACACTTGAAGCAGGCGGTTGGCTGCTACTCTCCGCTCATCATCGTCCAATGAGGCATTTTTGCATAGGTCGAGGATAATGCCTGCCGCTACCACCAAATCCTCTTTTGATTCTTTGCTGGCGTTGTCTATCATTTTCTGCGTCAGCAGCCCGAAGAAACGATGCCAGTCGGCATTGCTCAGATGGCTCACTCCGCGTTGCATCACCAGACTCATCCATGTGTCCATGTTGCCGTCGAAGGGGATGTCTTCCTCTTGATGCTTGTTCCCGAATGCCTCCTTCAACTGCTGCGCATGTTTGATGATGTCTTCCTCCAGAACGTCGGGCCACTTCACCGTAGCGAAATAGTTCGGAGGCTCGACTGATGCAATGCCATGTGAGGTCTTGGGTTGCTGACCATAGACATAGACGAGCTTTGCGGTATAGACCTCGGGGTTGTCGGCATTGCTCCACTCGGCTGCATAGCAGGTACGATAGCCTTTGTGCTTCTTGTCGTTGAAGTTGGCAATGTAGTAGGTGCTGTTCTTCATGCTTCCGATGAGGACAGCATCGTCTTCATCCCTCCAGATGCTCCACATGCGACGCAGACCGAGGTCGTGGACGAGCGCTGAGTCAAGCTCGAGTTTCTCGTTGCCCGTCTCTTCCTCAAACATCGAGGTCTTGGAGGCCTCGTTTCTGAAGGCATCCATCAGTGTTTCGGACACGGAATGCTGATACCTTCTCTCCACCTTGACAGTGATGACTTTGCTCTCGATGGCGATGCCGTTCGCATCCACTTTCGCTGTATTATGTTCTCCTACTTTGGTGACGCCCGCTAATTCGTCGGTCACTTCCTGAAACGCCTTCTTGATTTGCTCCTGTGCCGAGGCGGTTGGCACGATGGCCATCATGGCGATGGCTGCGATGATGATGCTCTTTGTTTTCATTGTTTCCACATTTTATATTTAACATTTTACATCTTATTATATCTCAATGACTGTTTTGGTCTCAATCACTTCATAGTCGCCTGCCTCGTTGGTCACGAGTACTGCATTGTCAGGTTGTGGCGTGGCGTTGAAAGTGGCTTGGATGATGTGGTTGCGCATCTCCTGTTCCTCACGCTGGATGGTTTTCTCGCACTCGCTCAGCATCTGAATGGCAAGCGCCACATTCCGCTCCGAACGCCAGATGCCATTGCCGAGCGTGTCGGGAATCTCTGTTGGACGTGTCCGCTTTTTTTGTCGGTACGTAGCACTTGCTCGGTTGGACGCGTCCGATTGCTCGATTGGACGTGGCCGATTACTCGATTGGACGTGGCCGATTACTCGATTGGATGCGTCCGATTGCTCGATTGGACGTGGCCGATTGCTCGATTGGACGCATCCGATTGCTCGATTGGATGCGTCCGATTGGGCAATCGGTTGTGTAGCCTCGTGAAGTTTATGGTACACTCCTATGCCAATCGCTATCAACAGGCAGGCAGCGGCAGCGGACATCCAGCCCCACCCATGCCTCCGATGGCTGACAACAGGCTTCGTGTCCATCCGCTCCATCAGACGGTCGGTGAAACCCGCAGGCAGCGGTGGCGTGTGGGCATATCGGCGTCGCACGGCTTCGCGCAAGTCAGTATCTTTATTTGTTGTCATATCTTCTGTAGTTGCTTGTAAAGTTTCTTACGTAGTCGGTAGAGGCGGTTGGCCAATGCATGAGGGTTTACATCCATGATATACGAACATTCGTCCAGTGGACGCTCCTCGAAATAGTGGAGCATGAGCAACAGACGTTCGTCGGGTGCCAGATGTTCAATCAACTCTTCCAGTCGGTCGATGCGTTCCTCATAGCCCGTCGAAAGCTCTGCCTCCAGCTGCTCGTCGCTGATGTCCGTCTGCCACACCTCGGAATCTTCTATCGAGACAAGCAGCGGACGGCGACGTTTCAAGAAATCGAGTGTCAGGCGGTAGGCAATACGGCAGAGCCATGTGCCGAGCGATGCCCGCTGCGGGTCGTAGCTGCTCATACAGCGGAATGCGCGGAGAAACGTGTCCTGCGTCAGTTCCTCGGCATCCATCACATCGCCCACGATTCTCACAACTATGCCAAAGATCTCCTGCCCATAGTGACTGACCATCAGATTCAGTCCCTTGCGCTGGTCACTCATCACAGCCTCCACTATCTGTTTGTCTGTCTTCACTATCGATGAACTTTTCATTTACACTTGTTATACGACAAAAAACCAAGAATATCCCGTTCCTTCTCTGATTTTTTTCATGCTCTCCAGCTTTTCTGCCGGAACTTCGGCCGCAAAGTTATGAAATGGCCATAAAAAGACCCTCGGCAAACCCGAAAATCGGGTGCCGAGGGTAAAAGTCTGAAAATAGTTTCAGTTCTTCGTTTAATTATCGTACTCCTGCCATGACTTGATCTGCAGATCCTCCATGCCTTTCTCGCAGAAGGCCTCAATGAAGGCGGAGGCGAGACGGGCGTTGGTGATGAGCGGAATGTTGTGGTCGATGGCTCCACGACGGATGCGGTAACCGTTGGTGAGCTCGCGCTTGGAGTGGTTCTTCGGGATGTTGACGATGAGGTCGAACTTGTGGTCGGCTATCATCTTCATCACGTTGGGCTTGTCGCTCGTCTCCTCATCGGGCCACGCCACAGCGGTGGCCTTGACGTTGTTGTCGTTGAGGAACTTGGCGGTTCCCTCGCTGGCGCAGATGGTGTAACCCTTCTTGACGAGGGCACGTGCAGCATCGAGCATGGCCACCTTCTCCTTGGTGCCACCCGAAGAAATCATGATGGCCTTGTCCTTGGAAGGAATCTTGTAGCCAGTGGCAATCATAGAGTTGAGGAGTGCCTCTTCGTAGGTGTCACCCATGCAACCCACCTCACCAGTACTGCTCATGTCCACACCGAGCACAGGGTCGGCATTCTGCAGACGTGCGAAGGAGAACTGGCTGGCCTTAACGCCCATGCGGTCGATGTCGAACTCGCTCTTGTCGGGCTTCGTGTAAGGAGCGTCAAGCATGATGCGGGTGGCGGTGTCGATGAAGTTGCGCTTGAGCACCTTGCTGACGAATGGGAAGGAACGTGAGGCACGGAGGTTGCACTCGATGACCTTGACGTCGCGACCCTTGGCGAGGTATTGGATATTGAACGGACCGGAGATGTTCAGCTCCTTGGCGATGGCACGGCTGATCTTCTTAATCTGACGGATGGTGGCGAAGCTGATCTGCTGGGCTGGGAACACCATCGTGGCATCACCAGAGTGTACGCCAGCAAACTCAACGTGCTCGGAGATGGCATACTCAACCACCTCGCCGTTCTGAGCCACAGCGTCGAACTCTACTTCGTTGGTCTCCTGCATGAACTGCGAGATAACCACCGGATATTCCTTGCTGACCTCGCTGGCCATCTGGAGGAAGCGCTCCAGCTCCTCGTAGTCGTAGCAGACGTTCATGGCGGCACCTGACAGCACGTAGGAAGGACGCACGAGCACAGGGAATCCGACGCGCTCGACAAAGGCCTTCACATCGTCCATCGATGTCAGCGCGCTCCACTGAGGCTGGTCGATGCCGAGCTGATCGAGCATGGCTGAGAACTTGTTGCGGTTCTCGGCACGGTCGATACTGACAGGGCTGGTGCCGAGGATTGGCACGCTCTGGCGATAGAGCTTCATGGCCAAGTTGTTAGGTATCTGACCACCCACAGAGACGATGACACCACGTGGATTCTCGAGGTCAATCACGTCGAGCACACGCTCGAAGGAAAGCTCGTCGAAGTAGAGGCGGTCACACATGTCGTAGTCAGTGGACACAGTCTCGGGGTTGTAGTTGATCATGATGGACTTGTAGCCAAGCTTGCGGGCCGTCGTAATGGCGTTGACCGAACACCAGTCGAACTCCACAGACGAACCGATACGATATGCACCCGAACCAAGCACGACAACGGACTTCTCGTGAGCATAGTAGTTCACGTCGTAGCCCTCAACAGCATAAGTCATGTAGAGATAGTTGGTCAAGTCAGGATGCTCGCTGGCCACAGTCGGAATGCGCTTCACAGCTGGCAGGATGCCGAGCTTCTTGCGGTGAGCACGCACGGCAAGGTTCTCGCGCTCCATGTTACCCTCAGGATTCTTCAGCACGAAGCGGGCAATCTGGAAGTCAGAGAAACCGTAAATCTTAGCCTGACGCATCACGTCGGCAGGCACATCCTCGATGACGTTGTAAGTTTCTAACTTATGCTTATAATCTACAATATTCTTCAGGCGCTCAATGAACCAAGGGTCAATCTTGGTGAGCTCGTAAATGCGGTCGATGGTGTAGCCCTCCTCCAGAGCTTGGGCAATGGCAAAGATGCGCAGATCGGTGGGGTTGGCCAGCTCCTCATCAAGGTTATCGAACTTCGTGTGATCGTTGCCCACGAATCCGTGCATGCCCTGACCAATCATTCGCAGTCCCTTCTGGATGAGTTCCTCGAACGTGCGACCGATGGACATAATCTCACCCACCGACTTCATGCTGGAACCAATCTTACGGCTTACACCCACGAACTTGGTCAAGTCCCAACGTGGAATCTTGCAGATGAGGTAGTCGAGCGACGGAGCCACGTAGGCAGAGTTCGTCGTACCCATCTCACCAATCTGATCGAGCGTATATCCAAGGGCAATCTTGGCGGCCACGAATGCGAGAGGATAACCCGTTGCCTTCGATGCCAGAGCCGAAGAGCGTGACAGACGTGCGTTTATCTCAATGATGCGGTAGTCGTTGGTCTCAGCATTGAAAGCGAACTGGATGTTGCACTCACCCACGATGTTCAGATGGCGCACACACTTGATGGTGATGTCCTGCAACATCTTCACCTGATCGTCCTTCAGCGAACAAGTAGGAGCCACCACGATGCTCTCACCCGTGTGGATGCCGAGTGGGTCGAAGTTCTCCATCGAAGCCACCGTGAAGCAGTGATCGTTGGCATCACGGATGCACTCGAACTCAATCTCCTTCCAACCCTTCAGACTCTCCTCCACCAGCACCTGAGGTGCGAACGTGAAGGCCGACTCTGCAATCTTGATGAAAGTCTCCTCGTCAGGACATACACCAGAACCCAAACCGCCCAATGCGTATGCCGAACGGATCATGATAGGATAGCCAATGCGACGAGCTGTGGCGATGGCATCCTCCATGTTCTCACAAGCCTGAGACACTGGCACCTTCAGGTTCACCTTATTCAACTCCTTCACGAAGAGGTCACGATCCTCCGTGTTCATGATGGCCTCAACACTCGTGCCAAGAACCTCCACGCCATACTCCTTCAGGATGCCCTTCTGGAACAGCTCCGTACCGCAGTTCAGCGCAGTCTGTCCGCCGAATGCCAACAGGATGCCGTCAGGACGCTCCTTCTTGATGATTTCGGTCACAAAAAAGGTATTGACGGGCAAGAAATAAACCTTGTCTGCAATACCTTCACTCGTTTGGATGGTTGCCACGTTCGGATTTACCAACACCGACCTGATGCCTTCTTCCCGAAGTGCCTTGAGTGCCTGACTACCCGAGTAGTCGAACTCACCTGCCTGTCCAATCTTCAGGGCTCCCGAGCCCAAGACAAGCACCTTCTTCAGTTGCTTCTTCATATATGCTATATATAATATAATGTGTCCTCTTCAAATCGGCTGCAAAGGTACGAATTATTAGCGACATGAAAAGCGTGAAAAGTGAAAAAACTCCATTCCACCCGAAAAAAACTACAAAAGGACACCGATTTGCCCTCATCGCTTTGGATTTGTCAGTTTTTCGCCGAAAAAGATAGACAAATGTCAAAAGCCATTGACGTAAGAAAGAAATGTAGAACGGGAACCCCAAAAAATCTGGGTGCAACTTTGAAATGTGAGAAAAAGAAAAATCCTGTAAGTGATAAACCTACAGGACTCTTTCTTTTGCGCTTCAGGATGGGCTTGAACCAACGACCCCATGATTAACAGTCATGTGCTCTAACCAACTGAGCTACTGAAGCAGGAGGCACTTCTTTCGGAAATGCGTTGCAAAGGTACGTCTTCTGGAGGAAATGACCAAACAAAAGTGGAAGAATTTACAAAAAAAATGCTCCATGTGGGGGAAAAGTCGTACCTTTGCACGACTTTTCGAGAGAATGAGAGTACTTATCATCAATACATCGGAACGAATCGGGGGGGCTGCCATTGCGGCGAACCGACTGATGGAGGCCTTGAAAAAGAATGGTGTCAAGGCTAAGATGCTGGTGCGTGACAAGCAGACTGACCGCCTCACCGTGCTGTCGGTGGGGATGAACTGGACACAGCCTTTCAAGTTCCTGTGGGAACGGTTGTGCATCTTCATTGCCAATGGGTTCAGCCGAAAGAACCTCTTTCAGGTGGATATTGCCAATGCGGGTACTGATGTGACGCATCATCCCGAATTTCAGCGTGCTGACGTGATTCATCTGCACTGGGTGAATCAAGGCTATCTATCCTTGGCAAACCTCAATAAAATCATGCATTCTGGAAAGCGGGTGGTCATCACAATGCACGACCAGTGGTACTTCACAGGCATCTGCCATTATTCGGCTTCCTGCGAGAAGTACAGCACCTTATGTGAGAAATGCGAACTGATGCGTGGGAGCTTGTTGGGTGACCTTGCCAAGCAGGTGTTCCACAAGAAGGAGAAGATATACAATCAGGCTAAATTGACTTTTGTGGGATGCAGTCAATGGATGGCAGACTTGGCTAAGAAATCGAAACTGACCCAAGGGCACAGGGTGGTCAGCATACCCAATGCCATCGACACCCATGTGTTCCGCCCGATGGACAGACAGGAGGCACGAGAGACATTCCATCTGCCCCAAGACAAACAGCTGTTGCTTTTTGGATGCCAACGCATCACCGACGAACGCAAGGGATTCCACTTATTGGTGGAGGCATTGCAATATATCAAAGAACAGCATGCCGACCAGGCTTCCAACATCGAGTTGGTGGTGGTAGGCGGCGAGGTTGAGAGTGTACAAAACCAGGTGCCTTTCAACACGATTCCCGTCAGGTATGTGAGTGACCCGCAGAAGATGGTGCAACTGTACAATGCTGTCGATATCTATGTGACGCCATCCCTGCAAGACAATCTGCCCAACACCATCATGGAGGCATTGGCATGTGGCATCCCCTGTGTGGGCTTCAGGGTGGGAGGTATTCCGGAGATGATAGACCATCAAGAGAATGGCTATGTGGCACAATACAAGGATGCGGAAGACTTTGCCAACGGCATCCTATGGACGCTCTCTGCCGACCATGAAACCCTGAGTCGCCAGGCTCGCAACAAGGTGATGGTCACTTATAGTGAGAATGCTGTGGCACGTAAATATATGGATGTGTATGAAGATTAGCATCATCACTGTCACCTACAACGCAGAGGCCACGATAGAGCGCACCTTAGAGAGTGTCGCCATGCAGACCTATCCAGACATCGAGCACCTTGTCATCGATGGGGCATCGAAAGATAGGACGGTGGAGATAGCCCGCCGATACCCTCATGCCATCGTGGTAAGTGAGCCCGACAAGGGGCTTTATGATGCCATGAACAAAGGCCTGAAACGGGCCACAGGAGACTATCTTTGTTTCCTCAATGCAGGGGACAAGTTACACAGCAAAGACACCCTTGCCCATTTGATAGAGTTAGTGTCCAACGGTTCCCCCGTCGGAGTCCTCTACGGCGACACCCATATTGTTGATGCACAAGGTAACTTCCTTCGGAGCCGTCGCCTCACGCCTCCAGAACACCTCACATGGCGTTCCTTCAAGGCAGGCATGCTGGTGTGCCATCAAGCCTTCTACATCAATAGGCAAATCGCCCAGCCCTACGACTTGACCTATCGCTTCTCTGCCGATTTCGACTGGTGCATCCGTTGCATGAAGGAAGGGGAGAAGCGAGGCATGAAGAACCTCTATCTGAGAGAACCTCTTGCCGACTACCTGTCAGAAGGCATGACGACAGCCAACCAGAAAGCTTCTCTCAAGGAACGCTTCAGGATTATGGCCAAGCATTATGGGCTTTGTACAACGATTATACAACATATTTGGTTTATATTCAGAGCCATCATTAAGAATTGAAAAATTGAAGTTTAAGCAGTAAGGTAAAAAGTAAAAGTATGAAAGAAAGCATGAAGAGATTTCGTCCTTCCAGACCCGAGTTGTTTTACACACTCAAGAACTACAACAAACAGAAATTCACAGCCGACCTCATGGCGGGTATCATCGTGGGTATTGTTGCCCTGCCACTTGCCATCGCCTTCGGTATTGCCTCTGGTGTGTCGCCAGAAAAAGGTATTCTGACCGCCATCATCGCAGGTTTTGCCATCAGTGCTTTTGGTGGAAGCCGTGTACAGATTGGTGGTCCTACAGGTGCCTTCATCATCATCATCTATGGCATCATCCAGCAATACGGACTCACAGGACTTGCCATTGCCACCGTGATGGCAGGACTCTTTCTCATCCTCCTGGGTGTGCTGCGACTTGGCACCATCATCCGCTATATTCCCTACCCCATCATCGTAGGTTTCACCAGCGGTATTGCCCTGACTATCTTCTCCACCCAGGTGAAAGACCTGTTGGGACTCCACATCGAGGGTGCTGTGCCAGCCGACTTCATCGAGAAGTGGATTTGTTACATCCAAAACTTCTCCACCGTCGATTTGGCCACTGCCATTGTGGGCATCCTCTCTGTGGTGATCATTGCCTGCACACCCTTCATCAGCAAGAAGATTCCAGGTTCTCTGGTTGCCCTCATCGTGATGACCATTGCAGGCATCATCATGACAAATTACTTCGGCATCCACGTCGATACAATCGGAGACCGCTTCGACATCAACCCCTCTGTGCCAGATGCTGATATCCCTGCTTTGGATTGGGAAAACATCAAGGGGCTCATCTCTCCTGCCATCACTATTGCCGTGTTGGGAGCTATTGAGAGTCTGCTTTCAGCTACTGTTGCAGATGGTATCATAGGCCACAAGCACGATTCCAACCAGGAACTGATAGGTCAGGGAGTTGCCAATGTGATCAGCCCCATCTTCGGAGGTATTCCTGCCACAGGAGCCATCGCACGTACCATGACGAATATCAACAATGGAGGTCGCACCCCTATTGCCGGCATCATCCACGCTGTGGTGCTCCTGCTGATTTACTTCTTCCTCATGCCCTACGCCAAGTACATCCCTATGGCTTGCCTGGCAGGTGTGCTGGTGGTGGTGAGTTACAATATGAGTGGCTGGCGCACCATCCGTGAGATGATGCACAATCCCAAGAGCGACATCTTTGTGCTGTGGCTCACCTTTGGGCTTACAGTCATCTTCGACCTGACCATTGCTATCGAGGTTGGCCTGATGCTGGCTTGCCTGCTCTGCATGCGCCGTATGGCAGAAACCACCCAAGTCAGCGTGCTTACTGACGACGATGAGATTGACCCGACAGCAGAGACCGATCTGGCAGAGAACCCCAACATCGAGCATCTCACCATTCCAGAGCATGTGGAGGTGTACGAAATCAATGGCCCTTATTTCTTCGGCATTGCCAATAAGTTTGAGGAGGTGATGGTACGCATGAAGGAGCGTCCACAAGTACGTATCATCCGTATGCGTAAGGTGCCATTCATCGACTCCACCGGCATGCACAACCTCACCAACCTCATCGAGATGTCAAGAAAGGAGGGTATCAAGATTATCCTCTCAGGCGTGAACGACTATGTGCGAGGTGTACTGGCGAAGAACGGCTTCTACGAACTGATTGGCGAAGAAAACATCTGCCCCAACATCAATGTCGCACTCGAACGAGCACAACAATAAGACCCTTGCCATCATTGGTGGTGGTGCGGCAGGCTTCTTCTTGGCTATCAACGCCAAGGAGATGATGCCAGAACTCGATGTCACCATCTTCGAACAGCAGAAGAAGGTGCTGGCCAAGGTGGAGATTTCGGGCGGAGGGCGTTGCAACTGCACCAACACCTTTGCCGAGGTGACAGACCTGAAGCAGGTCTATCCACGTGGTGCCCAACTGCTCAAGCGGCTTTTCAAGCAATTCAGCCCTGCTGATGCCTACCGATGGTTCGAAACGCATGGTGTTCCCCTCACGGTGCAGGAAGACCAGTGTGTCTTTCCAGAGGCACAAGACAGCCATGCCATCATCGACTGCTTTCTGCATGAAGCCAAGAAGCACAACGTACACCTCTGCTTAGGCACCAAAATAGAAGACCCAGAAGCACTCCTTCAGGAGTTCGACTATGTGGCTGTCACGATAGGAGGAACGCCACACAAGGCAGGATGTGTGCCCAGCCTCTTCACCTTCACCATTCCCGACAAGGGTTTGACAGCATTGCAAGGACTTGTTGTGCCGCATACCCTTGTTGGCATCCCCTCCACTTCGTTTCGGAGTCAAGGCGCCCTGCTCATCACCCATTGGGGCATGAGTGGTCCTGCCATTCTGAGGCTTTCCAGCTATGGGGCACGTCATTTGGCAGAACAAGGCTATGCGTCCCCTCTCCGCATTAACTGGACAGGCGAAACCGATGCTGAAGCTGTGCGCTTACACATTATTTATTTAATCAATCAGAACGCCCAACGGCTCATCGACAACCTCCATCCCTACGACTTGCAAACCCGTCTTTGGACGTATCTGCTCAGTAAAGTGGAATTGCAAGGCAAGCGATGCAATGAATTGGGCAAGAAAGGCATCAACCGACTCGTTGAACTGCTCACCAACGACACCTACACCATCAGCGGACGGAGTCCCTACAAGGATGAGTTTGTCACCTGCGGTGGCATTCCGTTGGATGAGGTGAACAAGCAGACCCTCGAATCGAAGCAGACACCCAACCTGTTCTATGCCGGCGAGGTGCTCGACATCGACGGTGTGACAGGAGGATTCAACTTCCAAGCCGCATGGACAACGGCCTATGCGGTGGCCAAGGGAATAACAAAAAAGTAGCGAACGAATTGTCCGCTACTTTTTTGTATGGATGTTACTTCATTTTCTGTCCAGCCACGTTGTACTTCACGCCATTCTTCATGATGAAGACTTGGCCATTCTTGAAGAACTTGCCGTTAGCCTTGCGAGTAGCAGCAGGAGCGTCGATGTTCTCGATAGCTGTCAGTTCCTTCGCACTTGCTGTACCATAGTAAGTAAGTCTGAAGTCATCCACCTTGAACCAGTTGGTTGCGAGCGCCTTGATTTCCAATGCATCCTCCTCTGCCAACTTGAAGGTGATACTTTCGAGCTGACCTATTTCCTTTGCGTTAATCATGACGAACTCCACAGCACCTCCATTGGCAGCAAGTGAAACCTTATTGCCTGCATCGGAAGCCAATACTGCAGAGAGTTCATAGACACCAGCAGGAAGTGACTCGATGGTCTGCTTTACATCATAGTCGAACGTTGCAGCGTTCTTCCAAGTGTTGAACAGATAAGCGCCATCCACAGCATCAATCGTGTAAGTAGAATTAGAATTATCCTTCACACCTGTGTCATCGCCCTTCGCAGCCGTCCAACCAGTCATGTCGCCAGTTTCAAAGCTTGGGTTTACAATCACCTGCGTGAAATCAATAGGATTGTCATCAGATGCTCCATCGTAGGAAGGCATACGCAGTTTAGCACACAAAGCCTCGATTTCAACCACCTTCGCTTTGGCTTCCTCATCTGTATAACCACCATTGCCATAAACATTTGAGATTTCCTTGAACTTGTCAGCAGCCTCGCCATAAGCAGCGGAAGCCTCGTAATCCTCCAGACACTGAGAGAGGGTCTCAAGGGCTGTGTTCAATGCCTGATAAGCAGCAACACTCTCCTTGGCTGATGCCATTGCATCAATCAGGCCTGTGAGTGCGGCAAAAGCATCCTCACCAGTCTCTGCCTTCGATGCAGCAGCGATAGCACCACCCAATGCCTTCTGGGCAGCCTCGCTCATAGGCTCATCCAACAACGCCTCAGTATCAGCGATATAGTCGGGCATCACTTCATCGATAGCATCTTTATCCATGCCCACATAAGTCAAGCGGAAGTTATCCCAAAGTGACCATCGACCCTCGATTGTGCCAGTAGTGGACTTAATGCCAAGTCTCAGCGTACCATCAGTCACCACACCGCGCACCACATTGTCGTAGTCACCACGCGAGAACACATTGGAAGCAGCCTTCATACCGTTAGGCAGATAAGCACCCTCACCCACCGTAGTGTAGTTGTCCTCCAGAGGCTCACTATAAGGTTTCTGCGAACCAATATTCTTCACCTTGGCCTCGCTGCTGTTGATATAGATGAAAGCAAGAATCTCGTCCATCTCAGGGTCTTCAAGATAGTTGTCGTAACATTGTTTCGTGTCGCTCAATGGACGATAAAATGCCTGCACTTTCAATTCATAAACACCCTTAGGCATGCCAGTCAGCGTCTGATAGAAATCGAAATTGTCGTTCCAACGCTCCACACATGGGTTGCTGTCAGTCAAACCACCCCATACACCATCAGCATATTGCTCATCATGGCTCCAACCCGTCAAGCGGTTGTCGAAATTAGGATTAACAATGCTGCTCGTGCAATCCATGCCAGGACCCAGACAGTTCTTTTTCACGTCATCAATCATTCCCTCCAACTTCTCACACTCAGCCAGAATTTCTTCGGTGGACATGGTGCCCCCCCTCAAGATTTCCTGTGCTTCGTAATCCTTATAATCATACAATTCGTCAGCCTCATCGCCTGCATAGCCAATTTCCTGCAGCTCTTCAGCTTCAGCCACCTTCGCTGCATACAGGGCATAAGCATCTGCATTTGCCTTCATGACATCAATGGCTTCAATGAGTTTGTCTTTGAAAGACAGCACATCATCCTTTGTATTCATGGCAGTCAGGTCGGATGCCAGCATCTTGTTATATTCCTCTAGGAGCGACTTCTGCACATAAGCATCGTCATATCGAGGCGCTGCCTCCACGTTAAAGTTCACCCAGAAAGCGTAAGATGCCACAGAGTTGCCGAGATAGAGCAACTTCGCGTCGTCGATTCCAATCCAGTTCTGAATGGCCTTAGGACACTTGAAGCCTACTTCCAGATGTCCGTCCTCCACACTCGTAAACACTGTGAAAGGAGTCATATTCGTGGTGGCCACCTCAACTGAATCATTGCCTGCATAAACATAAGAACCCTCGCCAGCTGTGGTGTAAGCTGAGAGCGTGAATTCATATACGCCATTGGGCAGACCTGTGATAGGCACATACATCTTACCGCTGAAATTGCTGCCATTCCATGCCTCCAGGAAGTAAGTGTCATCACCCTGCTTACCAGGAGTGCCACTCGTCTGGAAGTTCTGTGCCGTTGGTGATTGCTCACGCTGCCAAACACCTGCGCCTTGATTCTTCTCAAAGTCAGCATCTGGGATGTACACCTCAGTAAGATCCTTAGGATCCTCTGGCGATGCGCTGTTCTCCTTGTAGTCGTTGATTGAAGCCAAGACTGCTTCCGAAGCCTTTTCGAGTTGGTCGAGTGTGGAAGCCGTGTTATTGTAAACAGCCTCCGCATCCTTCGTATCCAAGCCAAAGCCAGCAGCCTCATCAATCCTTTCCTTCAACAACTGAGCAGCATCATACACTGCCATCTCTGCGAAATAAGCCTGATAAGAAGCCAAAGAGACGATAGCCCAATTCACTTGAGCATCGGCAAGATATTCAGGATCAATCAAACAAAGCTCTGTCTTATTGTCCCTTAACAGATCAACACCCAACGGCAAGTTCTCTAAGCCCACTTGCTGGTTGTAAATGAGGTAGGTGCCATCATTCTGCAGATCAAACTTCCAAAGGTAAGTGCCCTCATTGTTGTAGTCAATCCAAACAGACGTTTCACTGCCTGCCCACAGTTTCACCAACTGACCAGCCTTGTCGCCCACTTCAACAGAGTCGGTAACAATCACATTGCCTGTTCCCTCATCAATAGAGAGCAGACACTTATAGCCCTTTGACGGACTAACAGAAGCACGTGTGTTCCAAGAGTTCGCACCCAAAAAGAATGACTGGGCACCCACATTATAGAGATAAATAGTATCCCCATAGGTGATTGTTGTGTACTGTGGAACCGGCTTCACCCATTGTGCCATAGCTGCCACGCTGGTCAGCAACGACACCAACAAAAAGAGTAGTTTCTGTTTCATAAAGTTAGTGTTTTGTTATAAAAAAAGTAAAGTTAGCCTTTTCCTTAATTCTTTGCAAAGATACGACTCTCTTTTCATTCGTGCAAGGGGAAAAGGAGAAAAATTGCGTTTTTTTGAAAAAAAATGTCGTTTTGTTTGTTCATTACATATATATTCCCTACCTTTGCCGAGAAATTGGCTAACAAATTTGTTTAACAAATCTTTTTTATTACTAATTTTTTAATTACTAACTCTTATGAAGAAAAGTTTACTTTTACTCGCTTCGTTGGTAATGAGTATTGGAGCATTCGCTCAGTGGGCCAAGCCTATCCCTCAGGGGGTGGAGCTGACGATGGGTGATACCCTTTACCTTTACAATGTCGAGGCTGGGGGCTTCTTGATGGGAGCCAACGATTGGGGCACTCGTGCTTCTGTATCCGCAGGTCAGGGTAACAAAATCATCATCAAGGCTGTGCCAGATGATGAGGAAGGTGCCGTTATGATTTGCGACTCTGTGTTGACTGGTAACCAGAAGGGCAAGATTGACGCTCTCGACTGCCAGGGCTTCGACCAAATCTGGGTGGATGGTACTGAAGGTGGTAGCAACAAACGTCCAGGTTACGACTCTTGGTTCATCACCAAGACGGATAAACACTACACCATCACCAATGCAAATGCGGAAGGCAACTTCGGTGTGGCAGAATTCACCAATACTGGCGACCAGGGTGCACCAGTGGCTAACAACCGCACGTTCATGTATCAGGCCGACAAGACGTTCTCTTACGAGGTGGAAGGTGAAACCATCGAAGTTCCTTACTTCGCCGGCAAATTCTACGACAAGTGGATTTTCGTTGCACCAGTTGAGTATGACGCATTGATTCCTCAGCTGTCTGTTTACGAAGCAGCCATGAAGTTGAAGGATGCCATCGACGCAGTGAAGGCTCAGGATGCTAACTACAACACGAAGAACCTTGACGCTGTGTTCAACAACACATCTTCAACTATTGAGCAACTGGATGCAGCACGCGCCATCGCCAATGCCATCGTTCCTCTGAGCAAGGCTCTGGCCGATGCCAAGAAGGAATATCCTAACCTTGACTTCTCTGCTCCTACTGCAGTTTATAACAACCTCGACGCTACAGAGGAAGAGTTGAAGGCTGCCGAGAAGCAGGTAACTGCTATCATCAACGAGTACCTGTCTAATCAGGCCACATTCGACAATCCAATGGACTTTGTAGATGTAATTGGCGACGGTTCATCTGTTGATCCTTGGACTCGTGACTTCACTGGCGAAGGCACTACCGGCACTCACGCCACCAACACTTGGTCAACAGAAGCCAATAATGGTGCTGACGGCACTGACATGACTACTCCGTTCTGCGAGCACTGGACTGGTTCAGGTGGCATCCTCTCCGACCAAAAGATATATCAGGTGTTGACAAATGCTCTCCCAGGTCTCTACAAGCTTACTATCGACGCACGTGTGTACAGCGAGGCTGGCAAACTGGACAAGTTTGAAGGCGTTAGCATGTACTTCGGCGACGAGAGCATCGACCTGCAGGAGCAGACTCCTATCACTTATTCTGGCAGCAAGAGCGTGCTGTGGTCACCTGACTATTTCACTATCGTTGCTATCGTGAAGGAAGCTCAGGACATCGAGTTCGGTTTCAACATCAAGGATGCCAACTTCAACTGGATTGCCTTCAAGAATGTGTCTCTCCTCTACTATGGCAACAAGGACGTGGAAGAGAACGCCATGAAGCTTCTCGGTCAGACAACTGAGCTGGAGAAGGTGGATGAAGACACACCAGCAATGGCTGAGTACATCAAGGCTTACAACGACGCTGTTGATGCCTACAGCAAGGCCAAGACTGCCGATGAGGCTAAGGCTGCTATGGAAACAGCCAAGAGTGCCAAGGTGATTCTGGATGCCAACATCGCAGCATACGAGAATCTCTTTGAGAAGATTGAGGAGTGGGAAGAGAACGTGGCTGAGCACAACGACCTCACTGGTGACGAATGGGATAATTTCGCAGACTTCGTCCAGGCTGAGGATGACATCGAAGGCTATCCATCTCCTTCTGTAGGCGCCATCAAGAACGAGGGCACTTACACCCTTACTACTGCTGAGATTGAAGAGTACATCAAGACTGTTGATAAGCTCTATGCTCACGCTATCGCAACCAGCCTCGTTGAAGGTTCTGACTGCACCAACATGCTTGAGAACCCATCCTTCGCTTCTGGCGACTTCACTGGTTGGACTATCAAGTCCGGTACTGGTAAGTTGGGTAACAAAAACGTGGAGTGCTTCCAGACTGAGGTTGACATCAAGCAGGTTGTGAAGGATGTTCCTAACGGTATCTACTCTGTATCTGTTCAGGCATTCGAGCGTCCTGGTGGCAATGGCAGCTTCGACGGTTCCGAGGAAGCAAAGGTGTTCCTCTTCATGAACCAATTCCAGACTCCAGTACAGAACATCTGCTCAGATGTTGTGGCTGTTGAGAACGCTGTTCCTGCTTCATTCGACGCAAGTGGCAATGTGATTTACGACGGTTCTGGCAACTGCTACCTCGATCAGAATGGTGCTGCAAGTGCATGGCCATACGACTACGAAGTATCTGGTCAGGGTTACATTCCTAACTCTATCGACGGTGCTCGCATCGCATTCGAGGCAGACCGTTACGTTCAGAAGTGCTACGGCATCGTTGATAACGGTGAAATGACAATCGGTCTTACTTCTAACGGTAAGAAGATTGAATGGGTACTCTGGGCTAACTTCCACCTCACTTACGAAGGCAAGTCTGCCGAGGCTCTTGCTGAGTTGCTCCCAACTTACGTTGAGGAACTCCAGGCCTACATCGATGAGCACGAGCTTTCAGATCCTGGTAAGGCTGCTGCAGAAAAGGCTGTTGCCGATGCTGAAAAGGCCATCAAGGACGCTGACGCTGACGCTATGTGGAACGCTCTGTTGGCTACCAACGCTGCTCTTGTTGCTGCTAAGGAGAACTATGAAGCTGCTGAAAACTGCTTCAACGCAAGTGTTGACCTCGAAGAGGCTATCAGCGAATTCAAGGAGACTGCTTCTGACGAGGCTAAGAACAACGCCGCTGCTGTAGCTCAGAAGGCTGGTAACTACTCAAGCCTCACCACTGAAGAGCTTCTTGCCCTCACAGAAGAAATCAAGGATGCTGCTGCTGCTCTGAGAGTTCCTCAGACTGACGGTGCTACCTTCGAGAACTTCGTTGACATGACTTCTGTAATCGTGAACCCAGACATGGAAACTGGCAATGCCAACGGTTGGACGCTGACTGTAGGTGCTCAGAACTTGGGCTTCCAGAACAACACTACTTATTCTAACGGTGAAGACCCAGAGGTTGGTGTTATCTCTAACTTCATCGAAGGTTGGAAGCCAGGTGCTATCCTTGACAATGGTGAAATCAGCCAGGTGATCAAGTCCCTCCCAGCTGGTGCTTACGCTCTCGAGGCTGACATCATCGCTTCTTGGCAGAGTGATGCCACTCGTGAAGTGGAAGGTATATACCTCTTCGCTCAGGAAGGTACTGACGCATGGCAGTGCATCCCATTGGCTACTGAAAATGAGAAGCCTCTGCACTTCACCAACTACTTCGTGAAGAAGTCTGCCGACACTCCTCTCAAGATTGGTGTAGGTGTGAAGGATGCTAATGCTAACTGGCTCGCAGCCGACAACTTCTCCATGAAGTTCTTCGGTAGCGCTGATCAGGAAGCCTTCATCGAGGTTGGTGTGAAGAACATCGATGCAGCTGCTACGAAGGCTAACGGCAAGTTCTTCCAGAACGGTCAGATCTTCATCATGAAGAACGGCGTGAAGTACAACGTAGCTGGTCAGAAATTGAGATAATCGGAATACATATTCATTCCTATATAGAAAGGTGGGGAGTCCTAAACACGGGGCTCCCCACTTTTTTCTGCCTCTTTCTTTTGCCATAAGAAAAAGAAGTCGTAACTTTGTACCATGAACAGCATCTATCAAGACATCCGACACACCCTGCTGCATGGAGGCATGGAGGAAGGCGAGGCAAAAGCCATTGCTCTCCTGCTCTTGGAGAAGGTCGCTGGATTGCCACCGGCAAAGGCGTTGCTTGCCACCGGCAAAGACGTCGCTTGCTACCGGCAAACCCTTCTTGAGCTAACGGCTCGTGTGGCTGAAGGTGAACCCGTCCAATATGTCATAGGCGAAGCCGACTTCTGTGGCCTGACATTCAAGGTGACACCCGATGTCCTCATTCCAAGACCAGAAACGGAGGAATTGGTGAGATGGATAGAAGAAGAACTGTCAACTCTCAACTCTCAACTCCCAACTCCCAAACTTTTGGATATAGGCACAGGGAGTGGGTGCATCGCCATAGCCCTTGCCAAAGGCATCGAGGGTGTAGAAGTGGAAGCATGGGACATCAGTGAGAAAGCCCTGCAAGCAGCAAAGGAGAATGCGGAACGGAATGGCGTGAAGGTATGCTTCAAGCAGATGGATGTGTTGTCTTCCCCTTTGGATTGGCACCCTGCGGTTCCCCCGCAGACCCCCACGCAGGTTCCCCCGCAGGAAAACTCTTTCTCCCTCCTCGTCTCCAACCCTCCCTACATCTGCGAAGAGGAAGCCCAAGACATGGAGCCAAACGTCCTGAATCATGAGCCCCACACAGCCCTCTTTGTTCCCAACGAATCCCCCCTGCTGTTCTATCGGAGAATAGGCGAGTTAGGCATGCACCTTCTCACCCCAGGAGGCCTCCTCTTCTACGAGATCAACCGACGTTTTGGCAGGGAAATCGTCTCGCTCCTCAAGGCCTTAGGCTACCAAGAGATAGAACTCAGAAAAGATTCCTACGGAAATGACCGCATGGTGAAAGCAATAAAGCCACAATAAATTCGTTATTGAAAGTATGAGAAAGATATTATTCGCAACATTGATATGCCTGCTGAGCCTCAACACCATGCAGGCCAGTGACTGGAAAATCTATGCGTCGTACCACAACGCCACCAAGGCTGTGAAGTGCGACTCACGCATCTTCGTGATAGCCAACGGCGACCTCTTCAGCTACGACACAGGGGATAGCTCCGTAGAGCTGTATGACAAGACCAATGCCCTCAGCGACTTTGGCATCAAGGACATCGCCTACTCTTCCACAGAGAAGATGCTGGTGGTGCTCTACGAGAATGGCAACATCGACCTGATAGGCCTGTCTTCTTCCAGTTCAGGAGTGACAACCTGGAACATGCCTGACATCAAGAAGACGTCGTTGGACGAC
This sequence comes from uncultured Bacteroidaceae bacterium, assembly GCA_905234125.1. Taxonomy (GTDB): domain Bacteria; phylum Bacteroidota; class Bacteroidia; order Bacteroidales; family Bacteroidaceae; genus Minthosoma. Next base: position 20,504 of record CAJOGQ010000049.1, read on the forward strand.
AAGACCCTCAACGAGTTGAAGGTGATAGGCAGCGAGGCACTTGTCAGCCTCAACAGTGGCGTGGCACTCATCAACCTGAAGAAGGGCTATTTCGTGGATTTCTACACCTTCGAGGGCAAGGCAACAAACGCCACCATTGCTAATGGAAAGATTTATGTGAAGACAACCTCCGGCGTGATGGAAGGCGACAGGAAGAAGAACCTTCTGGATGCCAGCAACTGGGTCTCCACTTCTGCAGAGGGCATCACCTTCGGACCGACAGAGGCAGAGAAAACTGAAGAAGCCCAACTCTTGGAACAGACAGCAAAGATTGTGCCCGATTCCCCCATCCGCAATTATTCCTACAAACTCAACATGATAGGCGAGAGGCTCTTGGTGGCAGGTGGAAATTTCTACTATCCAGAGGTGGAATATACGGGGACAGCCATGAAGTATGAAGGAAAGAAATGGATTGCTTTTGATGAAGAAGAACCCCTCAAACAGATGGGTGACCTTCTCTATCGCAATGTGACAGATGTGGTGCAAGACCCCACCGATCCAGAGCACCATTGGCTCGGCACCAAACGCAGTGGCATCTACGAGTTCAAGAACTACAAACTGGCTGGACACTACAGCTACGACAACTCGCCCCTGACCAGCATCCTGCCCAATAGCGACAACCCTGAACGCTTCGTGCGTATCACGGCTCTGAACTACGACAAGGATCGCAATCTCTGGATGTGCAACAACCAATGCGACACCATTGTCCGTATTCTGAAGAAGGATGGCAAATGGACTTCCCTCTACTACCCAGAAGTGGCAGGCAAACCCACTTGGGACAACACCATGTTTGACAAACGTGGGTGGGCTTGGCTGAACTGCCGACGCTCTACCAGCGGTACGGGTGCTTCAGGCCTGCTGGTCATCGACACCAAAGAGACCTTAGACAAGCAGTCTGACGACTCCCACAAGTTCATCTCCACCTTCATCAACCAGAATGGCGAGCCCTACACACCCGACCTCTTTTATTGCACTACCGAAGACCTCAACGGCGCCATATGGATGGGCTGTACAGCTGGTATGTTCATGACGGCAACCCCAGAAGATGTCTTCTCCAAAGACTTCACCTTCACACAGCCCATCGTACCTCGCAACGACGGTTCCGGGTTAGGCGACTACCTGCTGACAGGTGTGCCCATCAAGTGCATCACCATCGATGGAGGCAATCGCAAATGGGTGGGCACCGTCAAGGGTGGCGTCTATCTGCTCAGCGCCGATGGCATGAATACGATTGAACACTTCACCGCAGAAAACTCCCCCCTCATCAGCAACGAAATCAACGACATTGCCATTGATGGCACCACTGGCGAGGTGTTCATCGCCACCAGCAAGGGACTCTGCTCCTATCATGGCGATGCCACCGACCCTGCCACCTCGATGAAGTCCGACAACTTGAAGGTTTACCCCAACCCTGTCCGTCCCGAATATCTGGGCAACGTCCACATCACAGGACTGATGTACAACTCCAATGTAAAGATTGTCAATGCAGCAGGCAAACTCGTGGCAGAAGGCACCAGCGTGGGTGGCGAATTCACTTGGGATTGCTGTTACGACAATGGTCGCCACGTTGCCACCGGCATCTACTATGCCCTCTGCACCGACGAGGATGGCAAAAACGGCGCCTGCGCCAAGATACTCATCATCAGATAACCCTCATTTATCTGCCAATAACCCTGCCTTATTTCCCAATAACCCAGCCTTATCAGTAAATAACCCATTGATGTTGGCCTCCTGCGCTTCTCCCGCAGGAATAACTCCCCCACAGAATGCTTTCCATCCTCATCCCTACCTACGACTTCACCTGTTACTCGCTTGTCGCTGACCTCCACCAACAAGCGGAAACCTTGGGTATTCCCTACGAAATCATCGTGGCAGAGGATGGAAGCCGTTCGCAAGTGGACATCATCGCCAACCACAAGATAGAGGAACTGAGTCATTGCCACCATCATATACGCAAGGAGAACATAGGACTGGCTTCCACACGCAATGAATTAGTCACGATTGCCCAATATGAATGGATCCTCATCATTGACAGCGATGCTGTGGTGGAGAAGCTCGACTTTCTTCGCACTTACATTCAAGCCATCGGGAAAGCAGAAGTTGTGGTGGGTGGCCTCTACCACCAAAAAGAGAACCTCGACCCTCATAAGTCCCTACGCTTCAGGTATGAGAAGAAGGCCGATTTACATCGCAATGCCACCGAACGCAACCAGCATCCCTATAGCCGGTTGAGCTGTTTCAACATCATGCTCCATAAAGACCTCTTCAAGCAGGTGCAATTCGACAAGGACTGCAAAGACTATGGATACGAGGATGCCCTATTCGGTGTAGAGCTGGAAAAACGGGGCATCAGCATCCTGCATATCGACAATGCCTTACTACATAACGGATTAGATACCAACGAAACCTTCCTCCGCAAGAGCGAGACTGCCCTGCGTACCCTCAAATCGCTCAACGGCAGAATGGAAGGGCACAGCTATGTGGAAAACACCTACAAAAAGCTCTGCAGATGGCATTTGGCATGGATGGTAAGGCTTTTCTACCACCTCATGGGAGGAATCATGAGAAGCAACTTATATTCACGAAATCCCTCCCTACTCTGCTTCTACCTCTATAAACTCTGCTATTACGCTACGCTCTAAGTTTATCCCTTCCTCACAGTTTCACCATTCCCATTCATCACAATGATGACATCGGAGAAACTGCTATAGTAGGAACCTAAAAAATGGGAAGAACGAGCCAAGGTGTACATCTCCACCACAGCTTCCCGCATACCTTCCGGAGAAGTCCGATCAGCCTGAAAGGGTGACGTAAACACACGATGGGGGAATTGTTCCTTCATGGCGACTTTCACCTCCTCGCTGTCTGTGGCAAGATAGAACACAGCATGAGGGAAACATTTCATTCGTTCGACGAAAGCCTCAACAGGACTCTCCTGAATAGAGAGCACATTATCTGTACGACGCACATGAACACCCACAAACTCCTTTCCCATCGAGGCACAACGTTGCTCCACCTCATCAAGAATTGACCGACGGGGAGTAAAATAGCTTTTTAGAAGCAAATCGTCAGAGGGGAAGAAGCCTAACCCAGAAGAGATAAACACATCCTTCCCTCTCAGCATCTCTGCCAACATCTCAGGAGAGGAAATGTGATGCGCCAATTGCCTGTCGAAAAGACACACATCATACTTCCATCTCTGAAGCAGGCACGGTACATAGAGATTCTTCTTCCGAGGCACTGCATATAAGAATGATTGCAAGGGAAAAGGCTCTTCCACATCAGCGATGGGCAAAGGTTCGAACAAATCCGAGAAACTGGCATTCAGCCCTTTCTCCCTTACCCACACAATGCGCAAACGACTTCCGATGCGCTTACACAAAGCGTCAGCCGAAAGTATCGCCCGCATACGGTTCGCCAAACCACCTATCGGAGAAAGCGTCAAAGTGGCAGACTTACATCCGATAGACATTTTAGAACTTGAAGTCAACTGCAAAGCGGACACCGTTCTTGTGGAGTTTGTCGCCTCCTGGCACGGCTGGCATGTCAGTGTAGTTGAGACGACGCACATACTGGATGGTGAGTACCTTGAAGATGTTGCTGATACCGACAGAGAGTTCCATGTAGGGTTTGTTGCCCATCACGAAAGAAGTCTGATAGCCATCTCGGGTGGGGAAACGGAAGAGGTCGTTGTCGGTTGGATTCTCGAAGGGGTTGTTGCGGTCAGTCAGATGTCCGTAGAGCATCTTGAAGCCCACATACTCACGCAGTTTCAGTTTCTTCAGCAAGGGGATGCGGTTGAGTATCTTACCATCGAAGCTCCAGTTGACAAGCAGAGAGACGTAGCGGTCATTGAGGAACTCCATGTTGCGGAGCATGTTGAACGACCAGCTGTCGAACTGCACGAAGTAGGAGAGGTTAGACTGAGGTGTGAAGAGCATGGGGAAGGGAACCTTATTCCACTGCACACCACCCTTCACGTATGCCTCGATAGAACCGCACGCACCTGGCAACCAGAACTTCTTGAAGACCGTTGCTTCCGTCATGTTGTAGTTATACTGACCTCCCAGGAAGCCATCCATACCCATCGTGTGCTCCAACGTGAAGATAGGAGCATCGTTGTTGATGGGCAGACGCTGCTGCTTACTGTTGATGAAGGTCTCACGAGGTGCATATCGGAAGCCGACCTTGATGTCAGAAGTCTTGATGTGAGGCAGAATCACGCCATCGGCATTACGCTGGTAGATGAGTTTGCCCGTTGGAGTGAGTTTGGAGTGGTCGAGGGTTAAAGACCAAGTCATGAAGTTGTCGGTCTCGTACTGACCCTTCAACTTGAAGTCGTTCACATACATCATCTGATCCACCTTGCTCGTCTTGAAGGAACTATAGACGTTGTCCTTCACCGTGCCTGCAAACTTATCCACTGGCGACATGTCATCATACATGTAGGAAGCAATGATGCTGCGACGTGGAAACTCGTGTGCCATGTACTTCTTTTTGTTGAAAGAGTACTCCACTTCAGCCTTGTACTTCATCTTCTCATCCTTGGTTCCGTATGCTCCATAACCACGCACAAAGAGGTGGGGCGAGAGATTACCCGTCGTCTGGAGTGGAAGTTGGAAGCGCCAACCATCCACATCGTTGTGGGATATGATGGAGTTGAGCGGGATGAGATCCAGTTTGTTGGGCTTGGGAGTGAGCTCTACAGAGTTCTCGACCACAGCCGTAAGGAGGAACTTCCAGAAGCCACCCAAGTCATCGTTGATCTTATCCACACCATTGCCGAGGTGATTCTCTGCGTTGGTGAGTTGCACAGGACGGATGGATGCCCAGTAGGTGGAGTCCTTCAGCGTGGCATCTGCCATCACACGTTCGATTTTTGGTGACTTGAAGGCTTTCTTGTCGGTGATGGGTGAGAAGTCGTAGTTGCTGTACTGCGAGTAGCGTTGGCATTGGAACTTGATGGCTCCGTAGAGTCCACTCAGTTCCACAATCATGTTGTCCACCTTCATCACACGTTCCCCGGTAGGCAGGGTCATGAAGTCCTGAATCACCATGAGGTTGTCGACAAAGTTCACACCAGAGTTGGTGGGCACATTGATAATGGCACGCTTCACTTGGTTGAGGTTGTCATCGGTGATGTAGAGGTGTCCGGCAAATCCGAAGTCCTGCGTGTTGTTGGGCAGGAACACCACGTCGATGCATCGTTCATTATCCACCATGAGGGTGTCCTCAATAAAATAATGATAGAAGCCTATGGCCTCATTGGTGGAGATAGGGCTGATGAAGGGGTGCTGAAGCAGACGCACATTATCCTTGTAGATGTCCACATCGGTGAAGATGTCCTTCACGTATGTGGTGAGCATGTCGCCAGAAGAGAGCATGGATTGGAAACCATCGCTACGCTTGGCAAGGACAGTCGTTTTCACCGTCTTTGGGTTCTTGCGATAGTTCTCCTCCGATGAGGTCTCATCCACCATGATGGGGATAATCAGTTTACCTGTCTCAGGACAGATTTCAGACAGCAGTGTGTCCTTCGTTCCCTTGATGTCGTTGTATGAGAAGGTTTTCTTCTCGTATTTCTCGAAATGGTAGAAGTCCTTTTCCTTGATGTCGCTCAGCTTCTTGTTGGCAATCACTTTACGCATCAGCTCGACAGCAGGGTTGTTCTTACGCGAGTACTTCTGCTTGTTCTTCTTCACCACCACCTCAGTCAACAGGATGTCATCAGAGTACATCTTGATGATCTGGTCGCGAACTTCCTGCCTGCCTCGTGGCACGGTGACCGTGACGGGTTTGTAGCCCAGGAAGGTGATTTCGAACTTGTCGTAATTGTCGAGGATGGGCAACACGAAGTTACCATCCATGTCTGTCGAACGTCCTTCCGATGTGCCGATGTACTTCACCGCGGCAAAAGGGATGGGTTCGCCATTGGCTCCATCAAGCACCTTTCCATAGAACTGTGCCCTCATGGCGATGGTTGCCAAAAGAAATAAAAGGAATAAGGATATTCTACGCATAAACTTTTAGTCATTAATGAGGCACTTGCCCGTCATCTCCTTAGGCTGTTCCAGACCCATGATGTGGAGGATGGAAGGAGCCACATCGGCGAGCACACCATTCTGCACCTTGGCATTCTTGTTCTCCGTCACATAGATGAATGGAACAGGGTTGAGGGAGTGAGCCGTGTTGGGTGTGCCATCTGGATTGAGGGCATTGTCAGCATTTCCGTGATCGGCAATGATGATGGTCTCGTAGTCCATCTGCTTGGCAGTCTCCACCACTTCGTTCACACACTGGTCAATAGCCTTCACGGCCTGCTCAATAGCGGTGTAGACACCTGTATGACCTACCATGTCGCCATTGGCAAAGTTGACCACAATCCAGTCATACTTGTTCGTCTTGATGGCTTCCACCAGCTTGTCCTTCACCTCGTAGGCCGACATCTCAGGCTTCATATCGTAGGTAGGCACCTTGGGAGAGTTCACCAAGATACGATCCTCACCCTCGAAGGGTTCTTCGCGACCACCATTGAAGAAGAAAGTCACATGTGCATACTTCTCTGTCTCAGCGGTATGCAACTGCTTGAGACCCTTCGATGCGATATATTCGCCGAGGGTGTTCTCCACGTTCTCTTTGGGGAAGAGGATATGTACACCCGTGAACGAAGCATCGTAAGGTGTCATGCAGTAGTATTGCAGGCCCGGAATAGTCTTCATGCCCTGCTCTTCCATATCTTTCTGGGTGAGCACGATAGTGAGTTCCTTGGCACGGTCATTACGATAGTTGTAGAATATGACCACATCACCTTCCTTGATACGACCATCGACATTGCAGTTGATGAGTGGCTCCATGAACTCGTCGGTGTTCTTGTGCTCTTCCGTGTGCGAATCGTAGCAAGACTGGACGCCTTCCACCATGTCTGCCACCTCACGACCCTTGCCATGCACAAGCTGGTCGTATGCCACCTTGATGCGATCCCAACGCTTGTCACGATCCATTGCGTAGAAACGGCCAATGATAGAGGCAATAGCACCTACACCCACCTCGTCGATGTGCTTCTGCAGGTCGGCGATGAAACCCTTACCCGACTTGGGGTCGGTGTCGCGGCCGTCCATGAAGCAGTGTACGTAGCAGTTCTCGATGCCATACACCTTGGCGATGTCGATGAGTTTCAGAATGTGGTTGAACGAAGAGTGTACACCACCTGTCGAAGTCAAGCCCATCAGGTGAACGCTCTTACCGTTCTCCTTGGCATAGCCGTAAGCCGACTTGATTTCAGGATTCTCCAAGATGGAGTTGTCAGCACAGGCGCGGTTAATCTTCACCAAGTCCTGATACACGATGCGTCCTGCACCGATATTGAGGTGTCCTACTTCCGAGTTACCCATCTGGCCATCAGGCAGACCTACGTTCTCGCCCGAAGCTTGCAACTCAGAATGAGGATAGTTTGCATTCAAATAGTCCATGTAAGGAGTGGGGGTCTGTGTAATGACGTCACCCTTGCTTTTGTCACCGATTCCCCAACCATCGAGAATCATCAAAAGAGCTTTCTTTGCCATAATGTTCGTATATTTTTAGTATGTTGAAATCGAAAAGTAAGTGCGTTGACACACTTTGCGACTGCAAAGTTACGACTTTTGAGTGAAAAGTGAAGAGTGAATGGGGAAAAAATCGTACCTTTGTGCCCGTTGAACACAAAAAACGTCGACGAATACGATAAAAACAGGCTTGTCACATAAAAGAGGAAGCACATGGAGTTGATGACACGCATAGACATTCCTGCATCGGAATGGAAGATACCTGCTGGGGCGAAAGTGCTGCTGGTGGGTTCTTGCTTTGCTGATGAGATTGGGGAGAAGATGGTGAGGGGTGGATTCGAGGCAACGGTCAATCCCTTCGGAACCCTTTATAACCCTGCCAGCATTGCAGGAAGCCTGTTGAGAAGCATCAGCGAAAGGGAATACACACCCGATTCGCCGGAACTGATCCAAGATGAAATGGAGGGCATCTGGCACTCGTGGATGCATCATAGCGTTTTCTCCTCGAGAAACAGGAGTTCTCTGATAGAGAAAGTGAATGTCACGATGCGAGAAGTTGCCCATTTCTTGCGGGAGGCTGATGTGCTGATTGTCACCTTCGGAACAGCCATCATCTATCGGCTCAAAGAAACGGGGATGCTCGTTGCCAACTGCCACAAACAGCCTGACAGCCTTTTTGTCCGTGAACGCATGAGTTCCTACGACATCGTTGACCAATGGCAAATGCTCCTGCAACTCTTGGAGAGTGTGAATCCGAAATTAAAGATAATCTTCACCGTCAGTCCCATCCGTCACAAACGGGATGGCTATCATGTGAATCAAGTATCAAAAGGTATTCTGCTCCAAGCAACAGATGAAATTGTCAATAGTAAATCGTCCGATCATCAATGGGATTATTTCCCTTCCTACGAAATCATGATGGATGAGCTGCGGGATTACCGTTTCTATGCTGATGACATGATTCATCCGTCGGCAAAGGCGGTGGAGTATATCTGGCAACGGTTTCAGGACACTTATTTTGATAATAGAACGAAAGATGTGGTGGCGAAAGCTGAGAAAGTGTGGCGGCAACACCAACATCGTCAAATAGTAAATAGTAATTTGTCAAATAGTAAATGACAAGATGTACACGATTGATGAAATTGCGCAAGTGATTGGCGCACAGCGGAAAGGAACAGCAGAGGCTAAAATCAACTGGTTGCTCATCGACAGCCGAAGCCTTTGTTTCCCGGAGGAGACGCTCTTCTTCGCCTTGCGGACAGAGAAGAACGATGGACATAAATATATAGAGGAGTTGTACAGACGAGGCGTGCGCAACTTTGTGGTAAGTCCCCCGACCCCCGAAGAGGGAGGGCTAACGCGATGGCAACAATGGACAAACAATGCGGATGCCCTCCCCCTTCGGGGGGTGGGGGGCTGCAATTTTCTCATAGTGAAGTCCCCCTTGAAGGCCTTGCAGGATTTGGCAGCCTATCATCGCAGTCAATTAAACATCCCCATTGTGGGCATCACAGGCTCAAACGGCAAGACGACGGTGAAAGAATGGCTGTATCAGCTGCTTTCGCCCGACTTCAATGTGTGCCGTTCCCCTCGCAGTTACAACAGTCAGGTGGGTGTGCCCCTGAGTGTGTGGCTCATCAATCCCCACAACGACCTCGCCATCATCGAGGCTGGCATCTCCCAACCTGGAGAAATGGCGAAACTGGAACGTATCGTGAAGCCCACCATTGGTGTGATGACCAACCTGGGCGCAGCACATCAGGAGAACTTCATGAGTTACGACATCAAGTGTGCTGAGAAGATGCAGCTCTTTGCCCACTGCCAGACGGTGGTTATCAATTCCGATAATGCCACCATCCATCGGTGCGCAGAGGCTTTGCCTGATGACATCGGACGGGTATCTCTCCAAGTGAGGAGAATCGAGAAGGAAGGCAATCAGGCCACCATCCATTTCGAGCATGACGGGGAAGTGGGCAAATATACCATCCCCTTCATCGATGATGCCTCCATCGAGAACTCCATCACCTGCTTCTCCACGGTGTTGGCACTGAAGGAATTCATTCCTCATTCCTCATCCCTCATTCCTCATTTATGTGAGCGTATGAGCCATCTGGAACAGGTGGCAATGCGCTTGGAGGTGAAGGACGGCAAGAACGGATGCACCCTCATCAACGACTCCTATAACTCGGATGTGCAGTCGCTCGACATCGCCCTCGATTTCATGTGCCGACGTCCTGAGACCAAACGCCAGCATCGCACCCTCATCCTCAGCGACATCCTGCAGAGTGGTGAATCGCCTCGAAGCCTCTATTCACGGGTGGCACAGATGGCCGCCTCACGAGGCATCGAGAAGTTCATCGGTGTGGGTGAGGAACTGAATGCCTGTGCCGACTACTTCCCGATGGAGCACCACATGTTCCGCACCACCGATGCTTTGATTCGTAGCGAGGTGTTTGACCAGTTGCGCAATGAGTTCATCCTCATCAAGGGAGCACGTCACTTCCGTTTCGACAAGGTGAGCGACCTCCTGACGCTGAAGGTACACCAGACCATCCTCGAAGTCAATCTCAATGCCTTGGTCAACAACGTGCGATACTATCGGCGTTTCATGCACCCAGAGACCAAGATGGTGTGCATGGTGAAGGCAAGTGGCTATGGGGTAGGCTCTTTGGAGACAAGCAAGACCCTACAGGACAACGGAGTGGATTATCTCGCTGTGGCTGTAGCTGACGAGGGAGCCGACCTGCGTGAGGCTGGCATCACAGCCAACATCATGATTATGAATCCTGAGACGACCTCTTTCAAGATGCTTTTCGACTATCGGCTCGAACCAGAGGTGTTCAGCTTCGACCTGCTCGAACAGCTAATCCATGCAGCCGAGAAGGAGGGTATCACCAACTTCCCCATCCATATCAAGCTCGATACAGGCATGCATCGCTTGGGTTTCAATCCTCAGAAGGACATGCCTCGCCTCATCGAACGTCTGAGCCGACAGACAGCCCTCGTGCCTTGTTCCGTGTTCAGTCACTTCGTGGGTAGCGATGGTGATGAGTTCGATGCTTTCTCTCGTCGTCAGTTCCAGCTTTTCGACGAGGCCAGCCGACAACTGCAATCAGCCTATTCCCACAAGATCATCCGCCACATCTGCAACTCTGCCGGCATTGAGCACTTCCCGGAATACCACCTCGACATGGTGCGTCTTGGCTTGGGACTCTATGGCATCAACGCACGCAACAACCATATATTAAATAATGTGGCAACCCTCAAGACCACCATCCTGCAGATTCGTGATGTGCCCAAAGGTGACAGCATCGGCTACTCACGTCGCACCACCTTGGAACGTGACAGCCGCATTGCAGCCATTCCTATTGGCTATGCCGACGGACTCAATCGCCATCTCGGCAATCGGGGCTGCTACTGCCTCGTCAATGGACAGAAGGCCGACTATGTGGGCAACATCTGTATGGATGTCTGCATGATTGACGTGACCGACATCGACTGCAAGGAGGGTGACCAGGTAGAAATCTTTGGCGACAACCTGCCCGTCACGGTGCTCAGCGATGCCCTTGGAACCATCCCTTACGAGGTGCTCACTGGCATCAGCAACCGTGTCCAACGGGTTTACATACAAGAATAGTTTCACATCCTTCTTCTATTCCCATCACTCCCATGAGATACCTTCTTTTCATCCTTATCCTCTTCGCCCAAACTGCCACAGCACAACGGCTTATCCGTCGCACCAGCAGACACTATGTGGAAGAACAGGCTTTACCCTCCAAGGTGGAGCCTTTGCTGACAGACACATGGGATCAATATGCGCCCTTCAACAACCTGTGTCCTGTTGACAGCACAGGCGAACGATGTGTGGTGGGATGCGTAGCCACTGCCATGAGCCAGGTGATGCGCTATTGGGAATGGCCCATCCGGGGAACAGGTTCCCATGAGTATGTGGACAGCCTTGGCACAGGACTCACGCTTTCTGCAGACTTCTCGTCCCACACCTACGACTGGGCACAGATGCTCGACCGATATGTGGAAGGGAACTATACCCAAGCACAGGCAGATGCAGTGGCGTTGCTCAGCCTCGATTGTGGCATTGCTGTCAATATGCGCTATGAAGCTGGATCAAGTGGAGCAAATTCCATCCGACAGCCCATGGCACTCGTCAACTATTTCGGCTACGACCCCAGCCTGCAGTTCTGCTTCCGCGACTTCTATTCGTTGGCTGAAATCACCCTCATGCTCAAGCAGGAACTCGCCCAAGGACGTCCTGTGCTCATCTCCGCCCACAACAAAAGTGGAGGACATGCCTTCGTGATTGATGGTTACGACGAACGCGATTGGTTCCACATCCGTATGGGCAATCCGACGGGTGTGGACAACACCTGGACTTACCTGCCCAACATGGTTCCCAATCAACCCAAGTGGTATGAGCACGACAGTCCTGAGAACGGTATGAACCTCCTCCAGATGTTCACCATCGGCATCATGCCCACTTGGCATGGGGATGCAACTGGCATCGAGCGCCACAGCTTCGCATTTCATTATATCAGTGCCGTAGTCGATAGTCTCAAGCCCAACCCTGTCTATCAACGCAACCAAGTGGAACTGACCGTCCACGACCTCTCCAACATCGGCTGGAACCTCCACACCGATTCCGTCTCCCTCATGCTCAAGCAAGGTGACGACATCATCACCCCACTCTACACTTACAGCCACGAGTTTCTGTTGGAAGAGGTGGACGACACCACCTATACCGACACCCTCACGCTGACCATTCCTGCCCATGTGCCAGATGGAGCCTACACCATCGTCCCAATGTATCGTGACAATGGTCTTCAAGGAGGGCTTGAATGGCGCGAGGCACTCACTTGCACAGGCACACCCAACTATCTCATTGCCCGTGTACAGGGAAAAGAGGTCACCCTCCAAAGCGATACAGCCTCCACCGCCTATCTGACGTTGGAAGACATCGACATCCCAGACCATATCGTCAATGGTTCGACGCCCGACTTCAGCATCACCCTCCGCAATCACAATACGGAGATGGCAGGACGTTTCTACCTGCTCATGGAACCCCTCGACGAAAACAACAAAGCCTTCTACCTGCACATGCAAGGCCTGACCCTCATGGCAGATGAAGTCACCACCCGCCGATTCCACAAGACCAGCATCTATGCCCCACGAGTGGGTGACTATCGTCTCCATGTCAAGTACGAATCCAACCTCTTTGCCGATGAACTCATAGAACTCGAACTGCCCGAAGAGAAGATCATCACCATCCTCTACGAAGACCAAATCGAGATCGCGGAGCGGTAGGGTGTCGGTTCTTTGCGGTTTTCCCGCAAAGAATGTGCCGAAGAGGCAAGCACACACAACAAAACAAGAGAGACGCTCCAGGATTTCTCCTGAAAGCGTCTCTCCTCAAGAAGGCGGCGACCTACTCTCCCGCATTGCGGTGCAGTACCATCGGCGCGTCCGGGCTT
>CAJOGQ010000050.1 GCA_905234125.1 uncultured Bacteroidaceae bacterium
ACTCTAAGAGCAAGTTCTTAAGATGCTTCTAACAAATTAAAAAGTGTCCATCATAATCTCCTTCATTCCTTGATTCCCTAGCCACAAAGAATCCGTTGAGTCTGGTTAATCTGTGGTTGAAAAATATAATAGAATATAAAGTAGAGGGCAACTCTTGGGGGAGTGACCGAGATGGTTGAGCGATAAGAACGGATTAACTCTTTTTTGAATGGTTATTGGTTATGGGTTATTGGTTATTGAGACCATACCGATAGAGCCCCTACGGTGAGCTACCCCCCTTATACATGCCCTCCCCCCCTATAAAGGGGGAGGGCTATGGTATAGGGGGTGCTCCCTACGGGGCTTAAGCTTGCACACCGATTATCTTTTTTATGTCACACAGAAACCACTGAAATCACAGAAAGGGCTTCTTGGGAGAAGCTGGCCATGCGGGGTGTTTCTTTAGCGAACACGAATCGAACGAATCTAACGAATGGAACGAATTCTTTATGGTAGTTTGTTATAAAACAATAATCGCCAAAAATTGACCAATAATTACCTCCTGATGGATGGGTGTTTGAATATGATGAAAAATCCTTACAAGCGAGCTTGCAGATATTTTTCAATCACTTTCAAACCTTTATTCATCTTGCAGAGTGAATAAAGCTGTTTAATTTTTAATGAAGAATTCTAAGAGCTTGCTCTTAAGGTTCTTCAATCAAAATGAAACGCCATCCATCAAAAAATTTGGCTACGCCGAAGGTTCGTTAGATTCGTGTAATTCGTGTTCGTTATGAACTCCTGAATTCCTGAATTCCTTAGACAAAGAAATTTTTGTGTGCGTTTAAATTATAATTATATATTTGCCCCTATAGGGGGGCAAATTAATTAATTATTTTAAATTTAATTATTTATAATCCCGCGCGGGAGGGGATATCGGAATTATTCGGAAATATTCTGCATAGACCTGACGGAAACGGAAGGAAAGCGAAAGTGGCATTGAAAGGTGTCGTACCTTCGCACCGTGATTCGGAGGATGTCGTAACTCCCGCTGAGTTAGGTACCGACAAAGTGGGGGAAACTCGGTAAGAAACTACCCTTTTCATTACGAGAAACTACCCTTTTCATTACGAGAAACTACCCTTTTCCTTACGAGAAACTCCATTGCATGAGATCTTTGAAATTTTGTCACACACTGGTCTTTTATCTGGGTGGGGTTGTTTTCAGGTTCTTGACGACGGTGTGGTACCGTCGGAGGATGTCGGGGCTGTTGGGATGGGTGGTGCGGTAGGTCTTGACGGCATCACGGAGTTGGGGATTGCGGGTCGCGATGAACAACGCCATCATGAGGTAGGCATCACGATCGGTCTCTGCGGTGGTTTTGCCTTCGAGGAGGGTCTGCACCTCCTGGATGTGGTGCTCTACCTTGCGTTTCTCCTCCCTGAGATAGGAACAGATGAGTTTGAGGGCGATGAAACGGGCTGCGTCGTCTGAATCCTCCACGAAGATGTGGGAATAGGTGGACAGTCGCTTCAGTCGATAGCGGTCGCTCTCTACCACCTCCTCGATGCGCTTCTGGGTGAAGCGGTGACTGAGGATGTCGATGATTTCCTCCTCGTAGTTGGTGATGGGGTTACCACTGAGCAGTTTGCCCCTGTGCTCATCCTCGAACTGGACATCACCGACGTTGACACCCTTGAAGTTGATACTCTTCGTCCGGTTGAAGATGTTCAGGCTGACCGTGATGTCGGTCCGGTCTTTCTTGACCGTGATGGCCTTGATGATGCCACGCTTGCCTCTCCACGGATCCATCTGGAGCGTGACGGCATCGCCAACCACAAATTCCACGATGGGCTGGTCGAAGTAGAACGTGAGATGATGGTCTTGCAGGGTCTTGATGAGCTGCTGCATTTCCACATCGGGAATCGTCACCTTCTCACCCTCCGGATTGCGGTAGTAATACAGATGCAGACGGGTCTTCCTGTTCCAATCGGACTTCACAATCTGCTCCACCCTACCCTCTGCGGCCTGTATGAACACGAAGTTGTGGAGGTCGCTTCGGAGACCGTTCATGTCCTGAATGGGGTCATAGTCCTTCAACTCCTGGTCATCGACATGGCCGTCCTTTACAGGAAGAGGCATGTAATGATAGGGGATGTAGAATTGGTAAGGTGGAAGTCGGGGCGCGTTGGGGGCGAGGAATTGTCCCTCGCAGTCTTTCCGCAACATGCTTTCAATCCAAGTGGGGTTCAGATGGCACAGGATGTACCAAGGCATGGCCTTGTTCCCGTTCTCGTTGGTTTCATCTTCCTTATACATATTATATATATACGTCTTATCCTTGCCCTGCCAAGTTGCCTTGCCGGGCTGTTCATGATTTGAGCTTATCTCTCCATTGGCTTGCCACACCATTGCGGAGTCCCGAGCAACCTCATGATGAGGTTTTCGTCCGACGGCAGGTTCACCTGTCTTCTGGCAGATGCCAGAATATTGGAATCAGCAAAGCTCCATTGGAAACCAAGAGTCTGAAAATGACAAAAGGATACAAAAAGAGCGTGAACTCTCACTCTGCCAGTCCGTCTCTTAGGTCCTGCGAAAAACCTTCTCTGAAAACAGACAGAATGCAATGCTCACGCCGCTGGTAATATAATACACCCGTTAAGTGTGCAGAGGCTACACGAGCCTCCCTGCACACTGACGGGGTAATAAGAACCACGCCTAAGCATCTACTCTGCAATGTCTTTGTCAGATTACTTGAGTTTCGCAGGTTCAAGAGTCCAAAAACAAAGCGTTGTAAGACGCTGTACCAATATGTATGCCCACACCTTCACAGCCCTTTCGGGCAAGTACGGCGCTAAGCGAGTGCAAAGGTACGGAGAATTTTTGAATTACAAACTAAGAAAGAAGAAAAAATGCTTTCATGAATGAAATTTGATAAGGAACAAGAGAAGGATCAGCAAAAAATTCTTTGCAAAACATGTTTCTTTGCAAGGAAAACACCTTTTTCTTTTTGTCATCTATCCATTTATCCGTAACTTTGCAGCCGAATTTAAAATTAGGATGATTATGAAAAGATTGATTTGGATACTCGCCTTCGCTGTGGTTGGGCTACAGGGAATGGCTCAAACTTCAAAAACGACGCCCACGAAATCATCGGCATCGGCACAGACCAAGCAACCCGCGGCGAGCAAACTGAATGTCAGCAAGGCGGCTGAAAAGAAAGCGGCAGATCAAAAAGCTGCGGAACAGAAGGCAGCTGAAAAGAACGAGGTAATCAACAACGCCATAACTGCCAGCAGCGGCTACATGTGCAACCCCCCACTACCCTACATGCCCAACAAACTGGACATCCTTTTCATCGGCAATTCGTTCTCCATCGACACAAGCACGGCCCTGCCCAACATCTTGAGCTCGATGGGCATCACCAATGTGAATGTTTATGTCCTCTACAAGGCCGCCTGCTCCCTGAAAGGACATTACGAGAACTACAAAAGCGGGGCGCCAGTGTATGAGCTCTACCGATACAACAGTTCTGGCGAACAACAGTTGGAGAAGGCCACCAGCATCAATGACGTGATGCAACGCTTCCCCTACGACGTGGTGGTTTTTCAGCAGTTTTCACTCGATTCGAGCGACCACAATACCTATGAGCCTTATCTCTCGAAGCTGATTCAAGCCTATCAGGTTAATCGGGTTTCTGCTCGCACAACATTTGCTTTCAATGAGATTTGGGCTTACTCATCGACCAACAAGAATATTGCCAGATACAAGACGCCCATCAACATGTGGAAGAATATCTGCTCCGCCATCAAGAAGATGAAGGCCACTACCGGCATTGATGTCATCATCCCTTGTGGAACAGCCGTTCAGAATGCCCGAAGTGTGGCATCGCTCAACATCGACAACGAACTGACACGTGATGGCACCCACATCAATCTCTATGCTGGACGCTATCTGCTGGCCTGTACCTTCTTCGAGAGCATCATTGCCCCATGTCTGAACCGCAATCTCCGCGACGACACGACCACCTACGGAAAGAGTGATGACATCGGCCAGGTGAACAACTCCAACCGTCGGCTTCTGCAGAACTGCGCCCGTCTGGCTGTAGCCCATAATTACGCAATCAGCGAGTTTGCAGACCAATAATTGTTAAACATCATTAATAATAGTGGATTTTTGCCAACAATTCTTCGCAAGATGATTGAGAATGAGTAACTTTGCAACGTATTTCAAGCCAACTAATTGATAAAGTAATAAATAGAACAATGAAAAAAATGCTACTCTCTCTGCTTGTGCTGATGGCATCGGTGACAGGCATCCAGGCACAAAGCCTTTACAAAACTGTGTTTGACAAAGCAACCGCAGTGGTCAACAACCCCGCATCTTCTGATGAGGAGATTCAGATCAACCAATTCAAGGTGACTGCCCTCAACTACATTTCCATGATGGTCAAGAAGCGTGGCCTCGACAAGGACGCATACTTCTACGACAGCCAGGCCGTGAACATGTCTTCATTCATCACTGATTTCCAGGTGAACCTGGAGAAGGCACGTGCCATCTCTCCTGCCAAGCGCACGGAAATCCTGAAGATTTACACAGATGCCAGTAAG
This sequence comes from uncultured Bacteroidaceae bacterium, assembly GCA_905234125.1. Taxonomy (GTDB): domain Bacteria; phylum Bacteroidota; class Bacteroidia; order Bacteroidales; family Bacteroidaceae; genus Minthosoma. The sequence continues at coordinate 4,590 of CAJOGQ010000050.1, forward strand.
TTCAACCCACTTTTCAAGGACACAGACAAGGAGAAGGTGAACGCATACGTGATCGACAAAACAACGCTGACTCCGTTCTGCATCGATACCGACTGGGAAAAGGCTTACGATCAGGCAACGACCATGGCAAAAGCAGCGCTGAAGTAGTCGAAAAGAACAAAATGACCTCAAAACATTAAAATATCATCAGAGAATAGGAGAAATATTACGTTTTTCCTATTTTTTTTTACTGTTTTTTCGTACCTTTGTACCGACAAACAGAACAATTGCCATATATGAGTGTACCAGAAATCATCAAAGTGGATCTCTCCAACTTTCCTTCTAACGAGCGCTTTGCTCAAATACCAGGAAAAGTGGTCTTGACGGATAATCTTGACGACAATGAGAAAGACAGCGAGGAGCATCAGCACCCCAGCTTTCCTATTCAAGTGAGCATGAACGTCAGCATCATCTGCGTGTCAGGACAATTGGAGATGGACATAGACCTGAAGCACTACACTCTGACACAAGGATACACGGCATTGCTGATGACGGGGAGCTTTTTCCAAATGAAAAGCGTGCAACCCGGCACCAAATACATTGTCATTGCCATCACACCCAATTTCATCAAGTTCATGGGCAATGTCAAGATGGGAGTTGAATTCGGGAACCAACTCAAAGAGCATCCGGTACACCAACCTCCCGCCCAAGAACTGGAAGAAAACATCTCCCTGTATAAAGCTTTGAAACAAAAATTGCTCGACAAGACATACCTCTACAAGGAAGATGTGGCGAAATCCTATTTCCGCATCATGCTCTGCAACATTTTCCAAGATTTTGCCCGGAGCACAGGATCGGAAGGAGCCACCCAGTCGATGGGTCGCAAGGAGGAACTCTTCATGCAGTTTGTCGAAGTGGTGAAGGAGAATTACATCAAGCACAGAAACATCGTCTTTTATGCAGACAAGTTGTGCGTATCGCCTAAATACCTGTCCAGCGTTGTCCATATCGTAAGCGGAAAATATGCCACGGAATGGATTAATCAATATGTGGTGCTCGAAGCCAAAACCCTGCTGAGGTCTAACGGCGTATCCATCAAGGATGTGAGCAACCGCCTCAATTTTGCCAATCAGAGTTTCTTCGCCAAATATTTCAAGCAGCACACTGGCTATACGCCCAAGGAATACAAAGCACTCTAATCGATTTCATCAACATCGACGCTGCGCATCTATTAAAGACAAATATAGATTGATTTGTTACACATATATATTATATAGATATAATGAAAACCATTAAAATCAATCCAGCCGACAATGTGGCTGTCGCCATCGAAGCCCTCAAGGCTGGTGAAACCATCGAAGTGGACGGACAACGCATCAAGCTCAACAGCGATGTTCCAGCTGGACATAAGATTCTCCTCACCGACCTTGCCGAAGGAGAAAACGTCATCAAATACGGCTACCCCATCGGACATCTGAAAGAGAACCACAAACAGGGTGACTGGGTTTGCCACGACCATATCAAGACAAATCTCTCGGGTCTGCTCGACTACACATACAATCCTGTCAGCAAAGACGAACTGACCAATCCCGCATACGAGGAGTGGTTCACGAAGGAACGACTCACCTTCCAAGGCTATCGGCGTAAAAATGGCGATGTGGGCATCCGCAATGAAGTGTGGATCATTCCTACGGTCGGATGCGTGAACGGTATTGTCAATCAGTTGGCAGGCCGTCTCACCCACGAACTTTACAATCCCACATCCCCTCTGCGCCAAATGATTCCAGCCGATGCTGAACAACTGCGCATCGTGGCTTATCCCCACAACTATGGTTGTTCTCAACTCTCCGACGACCATGAGAACACGCGCAAGGTGCTACGTGACCTCGTGCTCCATCCCAATGCCGGTGCCGTGTTGGTGGTGGGATTGGGCTGTGAGAACAATCAACCCGACCAGTTCGAAGATTTTCTGGGTGACTACAACAAGGAGCGCATCCGGTTTATGGTGAGTCAGAAGGTGGAAGGTGACGAAGTGGAAGCAGGCATGAACATCCTGCGCGAACTCTACAGCATCGCCGTCAAAGACAAGCGCGAGGCCATCCCGCTTTCCGAACTCCGCGTGGGACTGAAGTGTGGTGGTTCGGATGGTTTCTCTGGCATCACGGCCAATCCGCTCCTTGGCGTCTTCAGCGATTTCATCGTCAGCCAAGGTGGTACAACCGTCCTGACCGAAGTGCCTGAAATGTTTGGTGCTGAGACTATCTTGATGAACCGATGCGAGACGAAAGAACTCTTCGATGAGACCGTTTCATTGGTGAACGATTTCAAGCAATACTTCCTCTCTCATGGCGAACCTGTAGGTGAGAATCCTTCGCCTGGCAATAAGGCTGGTGGCATCTCTACCCTCGAAGAAAAGGCCTTAGGTTGCACGCAGAAGTGTGGCAAGAGTGCTGTGAAGGGTGTGCTGGCCTACGGCGAACGCCTCACAAAGAAAGGGTTGAACCTGCTTTCTGCCCCAGGCAACGACCTCGTGGCATCCACAGCATTGGCATCAGCAGGTTGCCACATCGTGCTCTTTACCACTGGACGCGGAACCCCCTTCGGAACCTTCGTCCCCACCATGAAAGTGAGCACCAATTCCACCCTCGCCAAGAACAAACCCACATGGATTGACTTCAATGCCGGCACGATAGTGGAGGGTGAACCGATGGTAGACGTATTTAAGCGTTTCACATTGAAAGTCATCGAGATAGCCAGTGGTGAACCAACATGGAATGAGAAAAAGAACTATCAGGAAATCGCCATCTTCAAGAACGGCGTGACCTTATAATCATTCGAGATTCTCGATGCATCATACAATGCATCATTCATGCATGAAATGAAAGCATTAAGTCCACTCATCGTATTCCTTGTTCTCTATCTGGTCACCAGCATCGTGGCGCAGGACTTCTACAAAGTGCCCATCGCAGTGGCATTCCTGATCAGTTCGGTCTATGCCTTGCTGACCTTGAAGGGAACGATGAACCAGCGCATCAGCATCTTCGCCAAAGGTTCGGGCAATTCCACCATGATGCTCATGCTGGCCATCTTCATCTTGGCTGGAGCCTTTGCTGCATCGGCCAAGATGATGGGAGCTGTGGACGCTACAGTGAATCTCGCTTTGAAATACCTGCCTGAGCAAGCCATCTTGCCAGGCATCTTCTTAGCTTCCTGCTTCATCTCACTCAGCATCGGCACCAGTTGTGGAACCATTGCCGCTCTCACGCCTCTGGCCGTCGGCATTGCCCAACAGTCCGACATCTCTGTTCCACTGATGGTGGGACTCGTTGTAGGTGGCACCTATTTTGGTGACAATCTTTCTTTCATTAGCGACACCACCATTGTGGCCACTCAAACCCAGGGATGCAGTATGCGGGATAAGTTCAGGGTGAACATCCGCATCGTCGCTCCCGTGGCGGTGCTCATGCTGATCATCTATTCCATTTTAGGCGAAAGCGTCAGCACGCCAACCGAAGTGAGCGAGGTGAATTTCTGGCTCATACTCCCCTACCTCGCCGTGGTCATCCTTGCCATCTGGGGGTTGAACGTACTCCTCACTTTGGGCATCGGCATCATCCTCACAGGCATCATAGGGATTTGTCTCGGCACCTACGACATTTTCGGTTGGTTCAGCGCCATGAACGAAGGCATGATGGGCATGTCCGAACTCATCATCGTCACCATCCTCGCGGGAGGCATGCTTGAAATCATCCGTCACAACGGAGGCATCGACCTCATCATCAAAACCCTCACACGCAACATCCACGGAGCACGAGGCGGAGAGGTGAGCATCGCCCTCCTCACCTGCCTTGTCAACCTCTGCACGGCCAACAATACGGTTGCCATCATCACCACTGGCCCCATCGCCAAAGACATTGCCAATCGTTTCCACATCGACCCACGCAAGTCTGCCTCCATTCTCGACACAGCCTCCTGCTTTGCCCAAGGCCTCCTTCCATACGGTGCCCAAGTGCTCATCGCAGCAGGACTTTCAGGCCTCAACCCCATCGTCATCATTCCACATCTATATTACCCCATGCTTATCGGCGTAGCACTTCTGCTTGCCATCCTGTTCCGCTACCCACGCCGATACTCATCGCGCCCAGCGACGACCTCATATCATAAACAGAAATGAAAAAGGTAAAGACAATACTCTGCATGCTCTCAGTGGCATGGCTTATCATGACAGGCATCACTGCCTGCGAACAGAAGTTAGAATATAAGGTTTACACAAACGCCCAACTTCCCTACACCTTCGAGGTGCCGGCCACATGGATGATGGATGACTCCATTCCTGGCATCGTCAAGTTCTACAATGCCGAAAAAAGCATGGGCATCAACTGCGAAGTCGGTAGCGATGCCCTCGTGCCAGAGGAAAACTTAGACGACTACTGTGACTGGGACTTGAAACGCCACAAGAGCGACATCAACAACAATGAACAGGAACTCGTGAAGGCCAATACTCACTACATTCTGAAGTGGAGAGACGACGATGGCGTGTATTACATCGATGGCGGCAAGTGCGTCAACGGCTATTTGGGTGGCATTCGCATGGTGTCCGACAGCATCACCCAGATGGAAGCCTACAAGATCTTTGAGCATGTGTTTGGCAGCATCTCTTCTAACCCCGATTTTGAAGAGCCCGAAGACACTGACGAAGAGGACTGAGCATCAATCAGTCCTCTTCTTGATTTTCCAACCGATCAATGCCACGAACAATGTCATCAGCGGACTGATGATGTTGAAGAAGCAGTATGGGAGATAGACCAGCGTGGGAACTCCAAGGATTGCCGCTTGTGTCATGCCACAGGTGTTCCAGGGCACAAGAACGGAGGTGACGGTGGCAACGTCTTCGGTGGTACGGCTCAGGAGACGGGATTCGTAGCCCTGCTGACGATAGGCATTGCGATACATGTCGGCAGTGAGGACGATGGAAATGAATTGGTCGCCCGTTGTGATGTTGAGGAAAAGTCCCGTACCCGCCGTTGTGGAGACAAGGCCGAAACGGCTCTTGGCCATTCGGATGATGACCCTTGTGATGCTCTCTATCATACCACTCGCCACCATCACGGAGCCAAAGCACATGGCACAAAGGATGAGCCAAATGGTGTTGAGCATGCCGGCCATGCCACCTGTCGAGATGAGGTCGTTGAGAGCCTCACTACCAGTATCGACGGCAGTGGCTCCATAGTAGGTGATGGCAAGCCCCTGCACCAACGACATGGAGGTAGAGAGGTCATCGGCATTTGCAATCTGAATCAGGATGTGAGGTTGCAGGATGAGCGCCATGATACCCGCCATGATGGCTGAGACGAAGAGTGTGATGACCGATGGGACGCGTCGGGAGATGAGGATGCCCGTGAGCACAGGAACAAGCAGAGTCCAGAGAGAGATATTGAACGTGTTGGCAAGCCCCTCCGTATATTCTGCCACATGCAGTTCAGCCCCTTCGCCATTGCCCCAACCAGCCACAAGGAAGATGGTGAGCGTGATGAGGATCGTCGGAACCGTGGTGTACATCATGTAGCGAATGTGGACAAAGAGATCCGTTCCCGTGATGGACGACGCCAAGATTGTGGTGTCGCTGAGAGGTGACATCTTGTCGCCAAAGTATGCCCCAGAGATGATGGCACCAGCCGTCCATGCCGTACTGATGCCCAGTGCCTCGCTGATGCCCAAGAGCGCCACGCCAATGGTGGCGACCGTAGTCCACGAACTGCCCGAAAGCAGTGAGACCAGGGCACAGATGATGCAAGCGCTGACCAAAAAGAACTGGGGCGACATAATCTGCACGCCATAATAAATCAATGTGGGGACGATGCCACTGATCATCCAAGACCCGGAAAGCATGCCCACAGCCAGCAGGATGAGCAACGTGATGGCCACATCGCCGATGGTCTTGGCGATGCGCTCCTCGAAGGCCAGCCAAGGAACCTGATAGACAATCATGGAGATGGCCACGCAGACAGCGGTGCCCATGATGAGGGCTATCTGACTGCCACCACTCAGGGAGTCGCTGCCAAAGAGATAGATGACCACGCCCAGCATCATGATGAGGACAAAGATGGGAATTACTGCTACGAGCGGATGAGGAACTTTCATAAAATTATAGTGAATTAGCGCTTGATTTTCGACTTATAGTCGTTCCAACGGGCACGGATGCTGTTGACATAGTCGTAGGTCTCACTCCCGCGGAAGTAGCCATGCTTCACCTCGGTCTGGTTGTAGTAGGCAGGCTCGCTCATCTTCAGCACGAAAGCATCGACATTGCCCAGCCAGACATTGGGGTTCTTGCCATATTTCTTCGCCAGGGCACGTGCATCGTCCAGATGACCAGGGCCGGCATTGTAGGCTCCAAGGATGAAGTTGATGCGCTCATTAGCATCGGCGATGAACGAATAATGGGTGTTCAGCTGATTGATGAGCTTCGTGGCACCACGCACATTGCAGTTCGGGTCGAACACATCCGACTGCGCCACACCCACATCGCGTGCTGTGCCAGGCATCAGTTGCATCAAACCCATTGCTCCCATGTGGGAAACTGCATTGGGATCGAACGTCGATTCCTGATAGGCTTGAGCCGCCATCAGTCGCCAGTCCCATCCGCACTGGAGGGAATACTTCTTGAAGAGGTCGTCATACAAGGAAATCTGTCCCCTCGAGGCATTAAGTATCGGCGAAGACACCGTCCGGCGAGGAGTGTAAGTGCGTCCCCCACTCGACTTGATGCGGATGGTCGTGTAGGCAAAGAAGTCCTTCTGATGGGTCTGCATCCACTCCGACAACGAGGCTGACAGGAGTGGCGAATCCTTGCGAACCGCCCAAGCTGCATGTTGGCGAGAACGGAGCGCTTTGTCGTTACGCTGAAGGGAAAGGCTATCCAGGAACGTGGCCAATTCCGTCTCCCCCACAAAGTCGAGACGGGTCTTGAGCGAATCGGCACAATCCATCTGGAAGGCGATGAAGTCACCTTCACCATTCATGACCTTGCGAATCATTTCTTGCTGATTTCGAGCCATTTCCACCCTAATGCTTGCACCAATGCTTTTGGCATACTCACGAGCAATCATAAACTGCACGCCAAAGTCTTCGCCCCTGAACTCGAAGTAACTCTCAGGGCCATAAAGGGTCAGAACTATCAACTCCCCGTTCTGCTGAATGTCTGGCAGGTCGAAATGAGGATTCCCTTTTGCATGGTTGGCCACATACGGTGATTGCCCAGCAGTATTGCCCGACTTGGGTTGGTCGCATGCAATAAGAAGAAGAAGGGAAGTTAAAAGGAAAAGTCCCTTTAACTTCCTTCCAAATTTCCTTCCTTTCCCCTCCATTACCCTTTCCGTTGGGAAGCGCGGTTCTTCACCCGTTGACGTATCTCCGCCTTATGCTTCGCCGCACCCGATTTGTGGGAACCCGTCTGGTAGGCTTTCTTGCGAGCCTTCGTCTTCACCTTGTTAGGGTCATCCTTCTTCTCGCTTTTCGCCTTTCCGAAGTTGATGCCATTCATGATGGCATACTTGATTTCGTTGTCTGAAGCCATAGATTAGTGATGGAAGAGGCGGATGCCGGTGAATGCCATTGCGATGCCATACTTGTCGCAGGTCTCGATGACATTGTCGTCACGCACGGAGCCACCTGCCTGAGCGATGTACTGCACGCCGCTCTTGTGGGCACGCTCGATGTTGTCGCCAAAGGGGAAGAAAGCATCGGAACCGAGACACACATTGGTGTTCTTGGCCAGCCATTCCTTCTTTTCCTCTGCCGTGAGGGGCTCAGGCTTCTCCGTGAAGAAGTTCTGCCAAGTGCCCTCGCGAAGCACATCCTCATATTCATCACCAATATATACATCTATGGTATTGTCGCGATCGGCACGACGGATGTCGCTCTTGAAAGGCAATGCCAACACCTTCGGACACTGACGCAACCACCATATGTCAGCCTTGTTGCCAGCCAGGCGCGTGCAGTGGATACGGCTCTGCTGACCAGCACCGATACCGATGGCCTGACCGTCCTTCACATAGCAGACAGAGTGTATTTCAACGTGATGAGCGCAATCTTCAAGTCGCGCTTCGCATCAGCAGGAATGTCCTTGTTGTCCGTAGGAATATTCTCGAAGAGGTTATCACCCGTCAGGTCTATCTCGTTGCGGCCCTGTTCGAAGGTGATGCCAAACACCTGCTTACGCTCAATAGGGGCAGGTGTATAGTTAGGATCCATCTTGATGACACAATAGGTTCCGTTGCGCTTTGCCTTCAGAATCTCCAAAGCCTCTGGAGTATAGCCAGGAGCAATGATACCGTCACTTACCTCTCGCTTGATGAGCGTGGCTGTTGCCTCATCACAAGTGTCGGACAAAGCAATGAAATCGCCAAACGAAGACATGCGGTCAGCACCACGGGCACGAGCGTATGCTGTTGCAATGGGTGTGAGCGGAATCTTCACGTCGTCCACAAAGTAAATCTTCTTCAGCGTGTCGCTCAGCGGTGCGCCCACTGCGGCGCCAGCAGGGCTGACATGCTTGAACGATGCGGCAGAAGGCATGCCCGTGGCAGCCTTCAATTCCTTCACCAACTGCCAGCTGTTGAATGCGTCGAGCAGATTGATGTAACCAGGGCGACCATTGAGCACTTCGATGGGAAGTTCGCCCTCCTCCATATACACACGTGATGGCTTCTGATTGGGATTACAGCCATACTTCAGAGCTAATTCTTTCATTCTTGATATTTGTGTTTCTGATTCTTATTATTTCTTTTACTTACAACACCTTGCCTGTCATTCCTTCCCCTTTAATCCTTACGATACTTCTCCAGATGAGCAAAGGCAGAAGGAGTACCCCAGACGGTGGCTACGGAGTCGATTTGTGGCATCATCTCCGCGATGTCATCATACCGTTCAGCCTTCTCTAAGTATGTGGAACGTTCGGCAATACCCAAAGCCGTGTCAGCATAGTCCGAAGTCAACACATCGTCATAGATGGAATCCGCTTCCTCCCGATGGCCAGTCTGCACCAAAATGAGGGCTTTCTGCATAGCGAGACCACCCAGATAATCCACACGGGTCTCCTCCGTACATTCGGGCGATGCCACAAACTGATTCACAGCATCCTCCGTCGATGCCACCCAAGCACTGGCCTTGTCCAACTGTCCCGTACTGGTGTAAGCATCCAAGATGTTGTAAGACACACGGGCAAAAGTGCTCAGATTGTCGATGGTTGGATTGGCCGAGGAAATTTGTTTCAGAGCGATATAAGCCTGACTGAAACTGTTCTCAGCCTGCTCAATCTGTCCCAACTGCATCTGGCCATAGCCAACCTCATGCAGGAGCACAGCCGTCCATTGGCGACCTTCTGGCGTCATGTCCGTGCGAGTGGCCTCGAACCCCATCTGGGCAGCCTCCAACGCTCGTTCAAATTCATCATTATAGGTCAAGATGCTAAACTTCATGTCAGCTGTCGCATAGAAATTCACACGACACTCATGCAACAGCTCATCTCCTTCCAGCGCCTTCTCACACCATTCCTCTGCCGTCTTCTTCTGCCCCATCTTATTATAGGCCTGCGCACGGTAGAACGCAAGTCTCACATGGCTTTCCTCTTTCTCTGCCTCCAAACTGTCCACCCATGCAAGTGCATGTTTCGGATTAACCTTGACCATTTCTCTTAAAATGGAATCGTGTTGCTCGCTCGTCCAGACTCGAGCAGTCGAGCGACAACCCGTCCACACGTTGCCCAATAGGCAAACACCAGCCAGCACACCTATGCTGACAGCAAGTACATTATTTTTTTTGTATACCATACTCTGTACATTTTTTCTATTCATCATGAGCAAAATGTCATCAATGAATCGTTCTTTTTTAGTTCGTTAGCTAAAAGTCACGTACAAAGTTAGGCAAAATAATTGGAACAAAACAACTATCTCCCAATTTTTTTACGTTTATAACACAATTTTTTGTACCTTTGCAGCCAATCTGTAAGAAATACAATACACATTATTTATTATATAGCACAATGAAGCATAAAACAAAGATGGCGCTCGACGACCTCAACAAGGGAAATGTTTGGAAGGTGACACCCAGTGAACTCAGTCAGATGATTATCGACGCAAAAAAGAAGCGCGATGACTACACTGACAACGAAAAGCACTACATGAACATCATCAAGCAGGTGTTCGACATCCAGTACCTCAAAAGAGAAGACACCCCAAAAGTGAACCAGCTGGAAGACCTTGGTTACGAAGTCTTCTCCACTCCCGACGAGAATGGCAATAATGCTGTTGCCATCCGTAAGCACCCTCTCACCAAGGTGACCGACCTCACCCTGGAAAACATCCAGCATCTCGAAGCATGGGAAGTACTCGAACTCATCAACCATAACCTCGGCACTGGCTGGAAGGGACTCCCCCTCGCCATCCAGGACATCATTGAGTCCGCTTTCTTTGTGGACTGCACCATCATGCCAGAGAAAATCATGCGCAAGCCAGGTGGCATCATCGACCGTCGCAAGAGCGATGATTACGAGGTGCTTGAAATCGAGCGTGGCGGATGGATTGAAGGCATCTTCATGAAACCCAAGCCAAAGGTTGAGAAAGTGCATATCGACTATAGCATTGAGGAAGAAGAGGATGGTCGCAAGAAACGCCGCAAAAACGACATCGAAGACATTGATGACAATGACGATTTCGATGACGAGGACATGGATCTCGAAGAAGAATTGGAAGAAGAGGAAGAAGAGGACATGGACGATGAGGAACTGAAGAAACTCGATGGCGAAATTGAAGAAGAGGAAGAGGATGAAGAGCCCGACGAAAGCAACATCCAAATCGAAGACATCGACTCCATCGACGACATAGCGGATGAAGAAGAGTGATTTTTTCATTTTTTTCGACGAAATGTTTGGTCATTCGGAGGAAAAGCAGTAACTTTGCAGCCGATTTATGTCGGAAAGGCTCGAACAAGTGGGTACACATATTATATATATAGTGGTGCTCCGCCTCCCGATGGAACCCTAAAAACAATTCAAAAACAAATGTACGTAATTGCAGAAATTCAGGGCCAGCAGTTCAAGGTTGAAGAGGGCAAGAAGCTCTACGTTCACCACATGCAGAATGTGGAAAACGGCCAAACTGTTGAGATTGAGAAAGTGTTGTTGGCAGACAACGACGGTGTAGTAACAGTAGGTACTCCCACAGTAGAGGGCGCAAAGGTGGTTCTCGAGGTGGTTGACCCACTCATCAAGGGTGACAAGGTGCTCGTGTTCCACAAGCGTCGCCGTAAGGGCTATCGCAAGCTGAGAGGTCACAGAGAGCAGTTCACTCAGGTGCTCGTCAAGTCAGTTGTGGCATAATCGCAAGCCTATTCGTTTGATGATTTTCCAACAGCAAAAAGAAAACAAATTTATTCAATCAATTAAGACAGTATTTCAACATGGCACATAAAAAAGGTGTAGGTAGTTCTAAGAACGGCCGTGAGTCACACTCTAAACGACTCGGTTTGAAGCACTTCGGTGGAGAGACAGTGAAGGCTGGCAACATTATCGTTCGTCAGCGTGGTACTAAGCACCACCCAGGCAAGAATGTAGGTATCGGTAAGGATGACACATTGTACGCTCTCGTTGACGGCGTAGTTGTGTTCAAGCGTGGTCGCGAAAACCGCAGTACCGTATCTATCGAGCCAGTTGCTGCTGAGGCATAACAACTCTTGAACAAGAAAAGGATGGGCAATGGTCATAAGGCTGTTGCCCATCATTTGTATGAGGGGAAACAAACAAGAAGACAAGAATGATTAAAGATTAGAACCATGACCAAGAAGGAACGATATACGAGGTTCATCGCTTATTTTCAGGAGGCGATGCCTGAGGCGAATACGGAACTGCATTACAAAAATCCGTTTCAGTTGCTTTGTGCTGTGATGCTCTCGGCACAATGCACGGACAAACGTGTGAATATGGTGACACCCGCTTTGTTTGAGGCCTTCCCCACTCCACTAAGCATGTCGGAAGCAAGCAAGGAGGATGTGCTGGTGTATGTGAAGTCCGTAAGCTATCCCAACAGCAAGGCAGAACACTTAGTGCAGATGGCGAAGATGCTGATGGAGAAGCATGGGGGTGAGGTTCCTGGCGACTTTGACGAGTTGGTGGCCTTGCCTGGTGTGGGAAGGAAAACGGCGAACGTGATGCTGAGCGTAGCTTTCAACGAGGCCAGGATGGCTGTGGACACGCATGTGTTTCGTGTGAGCCATCGGATTGGGCTGGTGTCGGAAAAGTGCACCACGCCGTATGCTGTGGAGAAGGAATTGGTGAAGAACATCCCTGAAGCGCAGATTCCTCGTGCTCATCATTGGCTGATTCTGCACGGCAGATATGTGTGCAAGAGCCAAAGACCCCAATGTGCAACTTGTGGTATCAAGGATTTCTGTGCCTATAACACCAAGAAGTAAATCAACAGCTTTTCTTCTTATAGCCTTTCTTCTTATAACGCCAAGAGGATGTAGAGGAGCAGAGGGATGTTGTAGAGCAATCCCCTCAGCCAATAGACGGCTGTGCCATCATCGCCCAGCAGGGGAAGGATGCCAGTGAACTCGATGCATCCAATCAGCTGGCTGGCAAAGAAGAGGATAACGAAGAAGTTGGCGAGCGTGGAGAAGATGGACACATGCCCATGCACAAAGTCGCGCATGGTGAGGAAACGTCCTGATGTGTAGCCATAGACATTGCCGATGAGAATGACGAGACACATCAGGAGACCATCAAGACCTTTTGAGAAAGCAGAGTTATGGAAGGTGCCGAAAGCGCTGAGAAGGATGGCTTTTGGCAGGAACAACAGCAAGGAAAAGAGACAGAGGACGATGAGGACGGTGATGCCCGTGATTTGAAGGGCTCGTTTCTGCTTCATCGAGATGTGTCCACGCAAGGTGGCGATGATGCCCGACTCACGCAGGACGCTGATGGCCATCAGTCCCAAGAGCATCTTGGCGAGATGGACGGAGGCGAAGTTGGGGATGATGTTGACACACATCCATCGGATGCCCCGAGGAGTGAGCAGACCCTCCACGCCCTCCACATAGATGCTTGCTACCCAAGAGGCGAACAGCAGGAGGAAGAGCATGCCCACTATGCCCCAGAAGTAGCACTTAAGGATGCGACGGATGTAGTCTTTATAACCCAATCTTCTCATGTCGAATGTGAAATATGAAATGTAAAATGTCAAATGTTAAATGTCATTTCATCAGTCATCGTCGGGTTCAAGATTGTCGATGTCGAGGATGCGCAGTTCGATAGCTTTGGTCACGAGACGAGTGGCATTGACAGGCTCGTGATCCTCGCCAAAGAGACGGTTGGTGAGGTCGTTCTGACGCTTTTCGATGGACTTGACGCCAAAGGGCATTCCTCTCAGATTGGAAATCATGTCCTTGGTGTAGCCGAGTGCCAAGTGACGGAGGAATCGCTCATCATACTCATCGATGTCGTAGTCGAGGAAGGCCTCCTGACGCATGGACTCGTTGAGGACAGAACGGCGGAAGCGTTGCAGAATCTTCTCCAGAATAGGCTGGTTGAACACCATGCGCTTGCCGTTCAGCACGCTCTGCACATCGCCCTTCGTGAGGAGTTCGCCACTCTTCAGGATGATGCCGTCAGTACCTGCATCGAGGGCATCGACCCAAAGCTTCTCGTTCATGATTTCGCCTGTGAAGATGAGCACATGCACGTCAGGATAGCGACGGCGCAACTGCTTGCACACATCGACTCCGGCTGTGGTGGAGCCGCCCAAGCCGAGGTCGAGCAACACGAGGTCGGGCTGGGTGTCGCGCATCAGTTTCCAAAGTTCGGTCTCATTCATGGCCGTTCCCACGATTTCGGCCTCTGGGATTTCTGAACGGAAAATCTCTTTCGTGCCCTTCATCTCGAGGGCTACGTCTTCCACGATAATTACCTTAAATGCTTCCATAATCTTTATTGTTTTAATTTATATCTTCGGCAGAGTGAAAATGAAACTTGAGCCTCGACCATCGGGCGTGTTCTCCACATAGATACGACACCCTCTGTGGGGCGAGTAGGCATCGTGCTCCCTGATGATTTGTCGGCTGATCATGTATTGTGCTCCCGACAGCGTGTCGCTCTTGGCATCATACTTCACATTATCTATATAAAAGAGCTGAGGAATCTCCTCTTCAGCATATCGGTAGGCTGTGTCTGTAAACGCGAATTGGACGAAATCTCCCGATGCCTCCACATCCAGACGTAAATCCCCTCCTGAATGATGCTCCACATAGAGCGAGAGAATCTGGTCGATGAGGGTCTGAAGGAAAATCTTGTCGCCCTGAATCTGTATGCCTTGTGGGGATGACATCTGGAAGGAGGTCTTCGACTGCATCTTCTTCTGCCACTTCTTGAAGGAGCGGGTCGCCATCTCACCAATCGTTTGGGCAGAGAGTTTCGTGCGCTTGAAGAGCACAATCTCCACCTGCTTGCCGGCACAAGTGCTCAGGATGGTGAAGATGTCCTTATAGTAGGTCATCAGTTCGTCTATGTCGGCGATAGTGGCCTCGTCAATCGGCTTGTCAGGCGTGGCGAGCGCTGCATCCACCAACTGCTTGATGCGATTGGGATAATACATCGTCTCATGCTTCAGGGTCGAGAGGCTGTTGTCCATGATTTGGTTGCGCACGTACACCTTCTGCTGTTCATTGTCCATCCGCATGCGCTCGTCCTGCTTCAGTTCGATGAGTTCGTGCATCTCGCTCACCTTGTGGAAGGAGAAATAAGCATGGATGCTCATGAACTGAGCCACCAAATCCATGATGAGCGACTCTTCGTCCGACAACTTCGCATCGTTGAAACAAACGCCCATCACTCCAATCAAGGACTCCTTCGAGCCTGGCATGAAGAGTGGATAGGCATGGAAGCGCCCATTGCTGCTGACCATCTCCTTCTGCTGATGATAGGCCGACTGCATCATGCTCTCATACACATTGCGCTCCTCCTCCTTGCCCGTGAAGTGGAAGAGGTACTGCCCGTTCAATGGACGCATCATTCCAACGGTGTCTGCCATCTTGATGTCAGAGAGGCTCTGATGCAACACATCGGGCAGGGTCTTTTCGTTGGCCGTGAAGACGTTGTTGTTCAGCTGAATGAATTGCCTCAGATTGAACAAGAACAATTGATTGTCGCGATAATAGAGGAAGAAGTAAGTGGCGATGACCAGAAAAATCAGAATGCCCAACAGGATGACCGTTGTCTTCTTGTTGCGGTTGGTCATTTTGACGTGATTGCAATACTCCTCCAACGTGGGGTCGGTGCTGGTCATCTTATACAAACGGGTGAGCACCTCGCTGTTATAGTGATACAAGCTGTTGCGATTCAAAGCCAAAGCAGCAATGGCCACCTCGTTTCGGATGGTGAGAATCAACTCATAGTCCGTGTCTAAGTTCGACTTCCACCACTCCAGTTCAGCCATCTCCTTGCCCTCCAACAGCATCAACTGCCTGCCCATCGGCACTTGCTCCAGATAATACTGGTTGAAGCAACGGATGGCCGAATCGGCATACATGACCGCCTCCTCATAGCGCCCAGACACATTGGCGCTGAAAATGCTGTCTGCATAAACGTAGGCCTGGTCAATATGCTCTTCAGCCCTGAGGAAGCCACTCGTCAGCAACAAACCCACACACATCATGGCCTTCAGCACACCCTTGGGCAGACGGAAGAAGAAACGGCTCCCCTGCCCCACTTCGCTCTCCACACCAAACTCACACACGCTGAACACAGCATTGGTCTTCTTATACTTGCCGATGATGCCCTTGCAGTTCATCAGCCCAAACCCAAAGCCCTTGTTCTGCTTGATGTCTGAAGCATTCTCACCCACAGCCCCTATCTTGCTCGAATCATACACCTTCGCGTTGTTCAGCGTATTGACATCCTCAGCCGACATCCCATGACCTGTATCCTTCACCGACACCTCCACATACTCAGGGGTCTCGTCTGCACTCAGTTCCACCTTTCCACCCTGAGGGGTATATTTCCTGGCATTGTCCAACAACGTGTTCATCATGAAGAGCGTGAGCGACTTATCTGCCCTCACCACGCTCGCCGTATCATGCACAGCCAGCGAGACCCCCTTAGTCTCGAACGTCCTGGCACCTCTCTTCAGCGTGTCGAACAGCGGTTGCAGGGCAAAGTTCTCGATGTTCAGGTTCACCACTCCTTGACGAATCTTCACCCAATGCCCCAGCACATCGTTGTAGTCGTTAATCTTGTCGATGAGTTCGCTCAGATAGCCGAAACGCTCACGCACCTGTTCGGCAGAGAGGCTCTTGTCAGTCTTCAACTTGTTCACCTCATGCAGGGCACGGTCGAGGAATGGCGTGATGCCATTGACCATCGACATCGACGTCAGTTTCTCGATATAGAGACGCTTGTTCTCTTCCAAACGCTTCTCAAACACGTATGTCTCGCTTTCCAGCTGACGTTCCTGCTCATCGAAGCGAAGATATAGCAAGCCCTTCTGCCTCATCCAGTTGTAGAAGACCAAGAGCACATGGAAGAGCTCACGATCCAAACCCTTCATCGACTCGATGGGCACCTTAGTCCAATCGGTTCCCTTCACCTGCGGGAAGAGCTTCTCCACATCGGCATCCGCAATGCCATGCAAGGCCTCGTCCAAATCTGCCTCATCCTCCACATCTTCTGTCAGCGCCGACGAAAGATGCTTGCACACCTCTATCACATGACTCAGTTTGTCCACCTTCTTGTGGTACTCAGCACGACTGCGTTTGTTATACACATACAGCACCCACAACAGCAACACAATCGCCAGCACAAAGCCCCACAACAAGAAATTGAGCGTGTGCTCCTCCTGCTTCAGATGGTCTTCCTCCTGAAACACACGCAAATCCTGTCGGGTCGCGTCCAGAATGTCGAAATAGATGTTGTGGTTATAATCCGATTCAGCCTTCAAGCCCATCGCTCCATACACCACACTCAACTGCTCACGCACCATCGCCATCCATTCAGGCACCACCACCACTTCAGGGTCAGCTATCCATCTCATCTCCGTGGAAACCGTATCTTCATAGGCAGAATAAGCATACAGCGTGTCATGACTTTCAGTCTTATGAGTGTGGCGACACATCTGCCGATGATTCTCATTGATCAGGTGCAACGCATGCAGCATCTGCTCAGTCGCCAAACTATCCTGCCCATGTCGCAGGTAATAGTCCGACAAGGTGACCAAGGCCGTTGTCTGCACAAAATCATTCCCATATTCCTTCGCCAACCGAAGCGCACGGTTCGCCAATTTATAGTCGAGGGGAGAGAAGCCAAACTCACCTATCAGCTCCTCGATGAACACCCATCGCGAAGGACGCATCTCCCCACCCTGCATGATGGACTTGGCCAAAGCGTTCAAGGCCGACACCTCAAAATAAGTGTAACCACCCTGCTTGCTCATGGAGAGCAGGCGAATCAGATTGCGTTGCATCTCGTCAGCCCCATCCGAACCATTGCCAGGAGTACTGCTATGGAAAGACTTCAACAAGAGATAGGCCGAAAGCTTGGTCGTGTCAGTTTCAAACAAACTCTGGTGCTGTTCCAGCCAATCAAACTCCTCACGCACCTCCTCGTCCTGACGCATCTTGATGAAGTAGTTCACCGACACGAAGTGGTAATCCGACTGAACAGCATTCCACATCGCCTTCTGATGCTCCGTCATGTCAGCCGATTCCTCCGCCACACTCTTGAAACACTCGTTTGCATCGCTCCGATAGTCATAAAACTCCTTGTTCATCGAGGTCATCAGACAAACCGACATCATATCCACATCAGCCACGCTTCGAATCAATTCGTTGTTCGACTCCTCCAACACCTTCTGATAGCAAATCTGCGCCGAATCATAATCCATCCGCATGCCATACACATCGCCCTTGTTCAACCACGCCTCGCTGATGCCATCCCGATAAGAAGAACTCGCATGCTTCGTCAGCACCTCATCCACATAGCCCGACGCCCGTTCCAGCGACTGGTACTTCGCCCTGTAAGCCAACACATTCAACGAGTCAATCTGCGCCTCATCCACAGCAGGAGCGTTCTCACATGCACACAAGCACAGGAGAACAATTGGCACGACAACGGCAGACAATATGTGGTTGAATTTGCTCATCTTGAAATATTATCGACAAAGGTAAGGCTTTTCCCCAAACACACCAAACCTTTTCCAAACTATTAGTTTCATGTCCCCCATTTTTTACATTTTTTCGTATTTGTCGCCATGAGAAACACAAAAATCAGCGTAAAGTTGAAGTGTTGAGATTTTGATTTCTTTGCAAAGTTATGGACTTCCATCGCGTGTCGCAACAAGGTTTCCAAAATTTCCGCATTTTTGGAAACTGTTTCCAATTTTCCACATTTTTCGGAAACCCTCCCGCATGCTCCACCGTCCATACCCCACTCTTCGCGTCACCACCACCTCACTCATATCGAAGCCCAAAACTCAATCTTCACCTATAGCTTTGTCGGAGCAAAAAGGTTAATTTGTCAATTATTTGTTTTTTCAACTCACGCTCGGAAATACTCAAAAATATTTGGTTTTTCCCTCACTTAACCGTACCGTTGACTACGTCTAAGGTACTTTCGTTCGACAATAAAAGTGAAAAAATGCTTTTTTCCTTTGTATTGTACTCACTTAATCGTACCTTTGCAGCCGGAAAGCAGCCGGACGGTCTGTCGCTGGTGGTTCGACAGAGCCACAAGAGGAAAGTCCGGGCAGCACAGGGCATCCCACTTCCTAATGTAGAAGCAGTCCGCGAGGGTTGAGTAATGCAGAAGAAAACAACAACTGCCTTCAGGCAGAAATGGTGAGAAGGTGAGGTAAGAGCTCACCAGCGGCACGGTGACGTGTCGGCTGTGCATCTTGGGAGCTGCAAGTTCATGTAAACCACCGCCACCAGGGTAGCCCGCCCGATTGTTCGGTGGAGGGTAGAACGCTTGAGCCATGGGGTGACTCATGGAGTAGATAAATGACAGGCACGCTTCATCGGTTGAGAATTGACTGATGGGGCGTACAGAACCCGGCTTATAGTCCGACTGCTTTCTTTTTATATAATAAAGTATGTTAAAGAAATGGGGGCTGATTAAACTTTGCAAGTTTAATCCCATCTTAACAATTTGGACAACAAACCGAATTAAATAATAATGAAGAAGAAACATTTATTGACCGCGCTATCTATGTTGCTGACTGGCACGGTGGCATACGGGCAGAGGGTCTGGACGCTACAGGAATGTCTGGATTACGCCTTGGCCAACAACATCCAGCTGCAGCAGAAGAGGATAACGGCGGCCTCAGACCATGAGGACGTACTGCAGAGTAAATCAGCATTGTTTCCCTCTGTGTCATTCAGCACCAATCAGAACGCGTCGTGGCGTCCGTTCGCTGAATCTACCATCAACCTGACGAACGGGTCGATGACCACGAACAACAACAGCGTATCGTACAATGGCTCTTATGGCATCAATGCCAACTGGACGGTGTGGAACGGTTTTCGCAACACCAACACCATCAAGCAGAACAAACTGACGGAGCAGATGGCCGAACTGGCTGTGGAGCAGCAGGCCAACTCCATCCAGGAGCAGATTGCGCAGCTGTATGTGCAGATTCTGTATGAAACAGAGGCTGTGCATGTGAGTGAGGAAATCATGAAGGCCAGCATCATGCAACGTGACCGCGCCCAGACGATGGTGGATGTGGGCAGCCTCGCCCGTGTTGACCTCGTGCAGTTAGAGGCGCAGGTGAACCAGGATCAGTACGGACTCGTGCAGGCTCAGTCGCAGTTGGCCAACTACAAGCTTCAGTTGAAGCAGCTCTTGGAGATTCACGATGACGAACCCTTCGATGTGGTCATCCCAGATGTAGATGATGCGCAACTTCTGACCATCATCCCCAACAAGCAGGCTGTCTATAACGCTGCCTTGGAGATCCGTCCTGAGATTCAGTCGAGCAAGCTTAACATCCAGTCGTCGGAAATTGCCATCGCTTCGGCTCGAGCCGGCTACATGCCCACCGTTTCGGTCACGGCCAGCATGGGTTCCAACAATTCATCGGGCCAAAACACGGATTTCTTCAAGCAGGTGAAGAACAACATGAGCAACTCTTGGGGAGTGAGCGTGCAAGTGCCGATTTTTGACAATCATCAGGCTCGCACCAACATCCGCAAAGCGAAATATGCCTTGCAGACTAACGAACTGAATCTGCAGGAACAGCAGAAGCAACTCTATTCCACCATCGAGAACTATTGGCTGAACGCCACCACGTCGCACCAGCAGTACATCTACGCGAAGGCGAACGTGAAGAGCATGCAGGAAAGTTATGACCTTGTGAGCGAGCAGTTCAACCTTGGTCTGAAAAACATCGTGGAACTGACCACGGGCAAGAACAACCTCCTGCAAGCCCAGCAACAGTTGCTACAAACCAAATACACAGCCCTGCTCAACAGCGCCATGCTGAACTTCTATGCAGGCGAGAATATCAAATTGTAAAACCACACAACAATGAAGACAAACAATATAATCGCCACCATCATTCTCGCTACCGCATTGACGGCATGTAGCGAAGGCACCAAAGTCATCTACTCCACAACTCCTGTGGAGAAGCAGAACATCAGCACCAGCATCACCGCCACAGGCACCATCGAGCCTGTGACTGAGGTGGAAGTGGGTACGCAGGTTTCAGGTATCATCGACCGCATCTATGTGGATTACAACTCAGAGGTGCATCGTGGTCAGGTCATTGCCGAACTGGACAAAACCAACCTCCTCTCCAAACTGGCATCAGCACAGAGCAATCTCTCTAACGCACAGTCGTCACTCAACTATCAATCAGCCAATTACAAACGTTACAAAACGCTCTACGAAAAGGGACTCGTATCGGCCAACGACTATGAGAACGCCAAGTTGAGCTACGAACAGGCTGTGCAACAGGTGAAGGTGCAACAGCAGAATGTGCAGGAGGCACAGACCAACCTCGGCTATGCCACCATCACTTCGCCCATCGACGGCGTGGTGCTTTCGAAAGAAGTGGAAGAAGGTCAGACCGTGGCTTCAGCCATGACAACCCCTACCCTCTTCATCATTGCGCAGGACTTGACAGACATGCGTGTGATTGCCGACATCGACGAGGCTGACATAGGCGGTGTGAAGGAAGGACAGCGCGTCACCTTCACGGTGGATGCCTTCCCTGATGACACCTTCGAGGGCGCTGTCACGCAAGTGCGTCAGCAGGCCACGACAGAAAGCAATGTGGTCACTTACGAAGTGGTCATCTCTGCTCCCAACGATCAACTGAAACTGAAGCCCGGTCTCACCGCCAACGTGACCATCTACACATTGGAGAAGAACGATGTGCTGGCTGTTCCTGCCCGTGCTCTACGCTTCACGCCCAACGAAGCCCTGTTGCAAGAGGGTGAGACTGTGGAAGACGTGGAAGGACACGCCAAAGTATGGACGAAAGAGGGCAATGTCTTCAAGGCACATAAGGTGGAGATCGGTACCAGCAACGGTATGCTCACAGAAATCATCTCTGGTGTGGCCGCTGGTACTGAGGTGCTCACCGACTTCGAAATCATCGGCGGCAAGGAAGAAGAGGCAGACGACAACAGCACCTCCAACCCCTTCATGCCACGTCCACGAAACAACCGCAACAACAACCGAGGTGGCGCTAACGGTGCTGCTGGCGGCGGTGCTCCTGGTGGTGGTGCTCCTGGCGCAGGCGGCGGCAACAGAACTCCTAATCGCTAACCGGTAATTTCTCAAGAAGATGAACGAACAACAAGACAAACGTAAAGTCGTCATTGAGCTCGACAACGTGAAGCGCTACTTTCAGGTGGGTTCGGAAACCGTGAAAGCCCTGCGTGGAGTCAGCTTCAAGATATACGAAGGAGAGTTCGTGACCATACAAGGAACGTCAGGTTCAGGCAAATCGACCCTGCTCAATCAGTTGGGTTGTCTCGACACGCCCACCTCTGGCGAATATTATCTGGACGGAACGCCTGTCCGCAAGATGAGCAAGAACCAGCGTGCCAAACTGCGCAACAGGAAGATTGGCTTCGTGTTCCAGAACTACAACCTGCTGGCCAAGACCACCGCTGTGGAGAATGTGGAGTTGCCCCTGATGTACAACAACAAGTACAACGCCAAGCAACGTCGCGAAGCAGCCGTGAAAGCGCTGCAGGAAGTGGGACTGGGCGACCGTCTCGACCACAAGAGCAACCAGATGTCAGGTGGTCAGATGCAACGTGTGGCCATTGCCCGCGCTCTGGTCAACAACCCTGCCGTGCTCCTTGCCGACGAGGCAACGGGTAACCTCGACACACGCACTTCGTTCGAGATGCTCGTGCTCTTCCAGAAACTCCATCAGGAGGGTCACACCATCATCTTCGTGACCCACAACCCAGAAATCGCTTCCTTCGCCTCACGCAACATCAACCTGCGCGACGGCAAGATTCGCGAAGACACCATCAACACCAACATCAAGTCGGCAGCCGAAGCACTCGCCGCGCTGCCCAAACCTGTAGACGATTAACCATGAACATATTAAACTTATTCAAGGTCAGCATCAACGCTGTGGCGAACAACAAGATGCGTTCGTTCCTCTCCATGCTCGGCATCATCATCGGTGTGGCAGCTGTCATCATCATGATGTCCATCGGACAAGGTTCCAAAGAGAGCATCCGCAAGGAACTCTCCACCATGGGCACCAACCTGCTCACCATCCGTCCAGGAGCCGATATGCGTGGCGGTGTGCGCCAAGACCCCTCTGCCATGCAGACGCTCAAGATGGCTGACTACCAACGCATCCTCGACGAAAAGAAATTCGTCAGTTATGTCTCTCCAGAAGTCACCTCATCTGGTCAGGTCATCTATGGCAACAACAACACGACCAGCACCATCTACGGCGAGTCAACCGAATACCTCGACATCAAGCAGTGGGGACTGGAGGAAGGTGTCAACTTCACGGAAGAAGACATCCGCAAGGCATCCAAAGTGTGCATCGTAGGTGCCACCATCGTCAAGGAACTCTTTGGCGAAGGCAAGGAAGCCGAGGCCATCGGCAAGAACATCCGTTTCAAATCCATCCCTCTGCGCATCGTCGGTGTGCTGGAAAGCAAGGGCTACAACTCTTGGGGAATGGATCAGGACAACGTGATCATCGCCCCCTACACCTGTGTGATGAAGCGTATTGCCGCCCAGACATACTTCTCGTCCATCGTCTGCTCAGCCCTCACGGAGGAACTCTCTGACGCTGCCATTGAGGAGCTCACCCAGATGCTCCGTAGCAACCATAAACTGAAAGCTGAAGCAGTGGACGACTTCACTATCCGTTCGCAGGCAGAGATGATGGAGACCATGTCGTCAACGATGGACACCGTCACCGTCATCCTCGTTGTGGCAGCCGCCTTCTCCTTGCTTGTGGCAGGTATCGGCATCATGAACATCATGCTGGTGTCGGTGACTGAGCGCACGAAGGAGATTGGTCTGCGCATGGCTGTAGGTGCCACAGGACTGGTCATCTCGCTCCAGTTCCTCATCGAGTCTGTGCTTATCTCCCTCACCGGCGGACTTTTAGGTGTCCTATTAGGATGTCTGGTCGGGCAATTTGTCATCCCCGTCATGGGCATGCCTTCCAGCATTCCAGCATGGTCCATCTACGTGTCCTTCGCCGTCTGCACCGCCATCGGCGTCATCTTCGGCTACATCCCTGCACGCAAGGCTGCCAACATGGATCCAATTGAAGCAATTCGTCATGAATAATCTGACGCCGGACGATTCTTATAATACCCCAACAATCCAAATGAAAAAAATATCAATATTTCTGTGTTTCCTGTGTTTTCTGTGTGACATGACCCACGCACAGTCCCTCAAAGACCTCCTCCTCAAGATGCCCCAGGAAGTGTGTCCGTCGTTCTCCGAATACAACCTGTTGGAGATTGTGGACAATCAGAAGAACGGCAAACCCATGCAGACCCGCAACCAGTTCCGCACCGTCTCCACCATGCAGGAACTGACTGACGATTATGCTCACCTGATTCTCACCAAGAACTCAGAGAAGGAACTGAAGCTGCTGACCAAGAATGACGGCACCCCCATCATCATGGTCATCAGCACCGTCATCTGCGACAGCCTGGCCGACTCCTCTGTCGCCTTCTACGACACCAGTTGGCAACCGCTTCGCACGCTCGACTATTACACCCTTCCCCCAGTGGACACCTTCCGTCACGTCACCATCGACAAGGCGACCAACCAACTGACCGTCAGCTCCCGGCATGCATTCCGTCTCCGTACAGACGGAAGCGACAAGCCGCTTCCTCCTCAGCCTGTCATCACCAACACATTCAGATGGTCAACAGAAGAGAATCGATTCATTCTCAACGACTGATTCACGCTGACAAACATTCAAGAATCCACCTAAATAAACATTCCAATGAAAACTATCCTCACCACCCTAATCCTATGGTGCGTTGCCTTGACCACATGGGCACAAAACGTGGCTCCACTCGACCAACTCAAGGCCGACCCAAGAAAAGCATACGGCACTGACTACCCCTATTCCTTCGAGGCCGTCCAACTGACCCCAACCCCCAAAGGCTACAAGCCGTTCTACATCAGCCACTATGGTCGCCACGGGTCGCGCTACTACTGGAACAATCTGCTCTACAAAGACCTCGACTCGCTCCTCAACAAGGCACACGACCTGAACCAGCTCACAGCCGAGGGAGAGACCTTCCGCGCCAAGTTCATGATTGCCAAGGATGAACTGGCAACGAGTGTCAGCGAACTCAGCGACCTCGGATGGGAACAGCATCAGCGCATCGCCCGCACCATGTATGAGAACTTCGGCGAGGTGTTCAAGAATGGTGGCGATGTCTATGCCATTTCCTCACTCACAGGACGCTGCGTGCTCAGCATGGCCTCCTTCTGCCAAGAACTCACACAATGCAACCCCAAGATTGAGATTCGCGAAGAATCTGCACGGAAAGTACTTGATGGCGTCAAGCCCGACGACCGACAGAATCCAAACTATCACAAATATCCCAAGTCGAAACCACGCTTCGAGGCCAACCGCTCACGCTTCCAATATCAAGACAACCTGCGTGAACGAATCATCCAACGCGTCTTCACCAGCACAGAAGGACTGCCCGGCAATCCCTTCATCATCGCCAACAACCTCATCAACCTCTACACCTCCCTGCCCAGCATCGGACACGAAGGCATGATGGGCAACATCATCACCGACGAGGAGATTGCCGCCCGATGGGAAAACGAGAATCTTGGCACCTACACATGGGTGTTCGAACCTCGCTACGACATGATTCCCATCCTACGCGACATCATCACGAAAGCCGATGCCGTCATCAGCGGACAGACCCAACGCCTTGCCGACCTCCGTTTCGGCCACGACACCTGTCTGGGTCCCCTCACCGTTCTCATGGGCATCAACGGAGCCGACCGCGACCCCGAAGACCCCTACGAAGTGAAGAACTGCTACCAGAACTGGCAGACAGGCAAGGCATCCAACCTGCAGCTCATTTTCTATCGTGGCAAGAAACCCGGCCAAGACCTTCTCCTGAAGTGCCTCCTCAACGGCCACGAAGCCACCCTTCCCCTACCCTCCGACCTCTATCCCTACTACCGCTGGAACGACTTCAAGCAATTCTACACCGACCTAATTACAAAAAACTGGTGAATTGATGCTTTCACTCCTTCCGGCGCAAACGCCCGTAAAACGATAAACGATAAAACGACGAATCGAGAAACGACTAAGTTGTCATTTCTCGATTTCTAAATCTGATTTTTTCTGAAGTCACATCATGTTCAATGCTACATAGAACATCGCATATTCTAACTTGTAGTTGCTTTCTGTCCAACACATCGCAGAGACAAGTCCATACAACACCATAGGCGACTGTTCGTGAGGCTTGAAGTCCAAGGCAGAGAACTGATATTCCAAGCCCAGCTTGGTTTGCTCCGTGATGTCGGTCGAGTTGGTCAAACACTTGCCGACCGCCACAGCACAAGCCTTGATGTAAACATCCGTGTTGTTACCATCCGTCTTAGGTGCCCATCGATTGATGATTTTCGTCACGTCGGTACATTTGTGTACAGTGACGTAGGTGCGGAGGTTCACGAGCAGGGCACGGATACCCCACTTCATTTCCTTGAATTGGAGAAACTTCACATCATTTTGAAAATCTCTCATTCCTTTCCATCTTTGTCCGTTCTTGCGGACATTGCCGGGG
>CAJOGQ010000051.1 GCA_905234125.1 uncultured Bacteroidaceae bacterium
AAGTTGACTTATCGTATCTTTAGCACGCTTGGCTTGCCAAGAATTGATAGTTGACAGTTGACAAAGCTGACGCGATGCAAGCAAGTAGGGCATCAAATGAAAAGGGAAGGTTGCACGGAATGTGCAGCCTCCCCTTTATATTCTTGAGAAAAGAAAGAACTGGAAACGAAGGAACAAGAACTGATAGACAGAATCAGGGTGCTCCTCCATCACCGCCTCAGCACCAACGTCTTGAAGATTTGCTTGGAGCCCCCATCAGCGAGGTGGTGAAAGAAAAAAGAGGGGATAAAAGTGGCTGAGAGGGACGGGCAAAGGGCTAAATGAGGAGGTCTATTCTAACAGTTTTTGCAAAGCTTCACGATGCTCTTCTTCTGAGTAATAGGCTACGAACTCTTTGGGCGACATGCCGAAATAGTCGTGGAAGGAAGTGGTGAAGTAGGAATGGCTGGAGAAGCCCACCTTGTAAGCCACCTCACTGACATTCACGCTGTTGTTGGCCAGCAGGTTGGCTGCCTGTTTCAAGCGGAAGGACTTGATGAAGATGTTGGGCGACACACCATAACGCTCCTTCATCTTGCGATTGAGGTGTACACGGCTGATGCCCACTTCCTCGCTGAGTTGCTGTACGGAGAACTCGGAGTTGTCGAGATGTGCCTTGATGACCTCATTCACACGACCAAAGAGTTTATCGTCGGCATTTTCTATCACGATTTCGGGCAAGTCATTGCTGACTTCTGCTCGATTGACCTTGCTACGCAGGTTCTCACGGACGCTGAGCACCTGTTGGATGGCAGAGCGGAGCATCATGATGTTGACGGGTTTCTCAAGATAGTGATCCACCTGTACGTGGAGGCTGTGCAACTGGAGCATTTCATCTCCTTCGCCTGTCAGCATGATGACAGCCGTATTGTCTGTCTCCGGATTGTTCTTGATGCGTTGGCAGAGTTCCATACCGTCGCCATCAGGCATGTGGTGGTCAGTCACCACTACATCGGGCCGTTGGGTGAGCACTTGCTTCCATGCACTGTTGCCAGAGAAGGCCGTGATGATGTTGTAGTCGCGCTTCAGTTGGCTACTGATATATTCAATGAGTTCAGCATCGTCATCGACCAACAGAAGCGTGTTGCGAGAGTTGCTTTCAGGACGTGGAGCATTGAAATAAGGGAAGGTGAGGGTAAATTCCACTCCCTCTTCCGTGTTCTTTGCCTCGATGGTGCCATGATGGAGTTTCACCAATTCATGGACGAGGTTCAGTCCAATGCCTGAGCCTGTGGACTCGTTGCTGGCACTGCCCTGATAGAAGCGTTCCCACAGGTGTTGCAAGTCTTCGTCTGAGAAATGGGAACCGCTGTTGAAGAAATGGAGTTCGGCTTTGTTTCCCACCACACAACTCTTGGCAATGACACAGCCTCCTTGAGGTGTGAACTTGAAGGCATTGGAGAGCAGGTTGGTGATGATCTTCTCAAAATGGGTTGTGTCGATCATCATCGGCAGTTCGCTTTCAACATGTTCCACAACAAAGTCAATGTCCTTGACGGCGGCAATGCCCTTGAACTGCTCAAACACATGGTTGCTGTATGTCACATAGTCCTGTTCCTCCAGCTTCAGCGTGAGCTGTCCGGCATCAATCTTACGGATGTCGGTGATTTGCTTGACGATGCCTAACAATCGATCACAGTTGCGTTGCATGACGGCATAGAGCGATTGGTGGTCGGCATTCTGGTCTTCTGCCATGAGTTGTTTCAGAGGCGACTCAATCATGGTGAGAGGAGAGCGCAGTTCGTGGGTGATGGAGGTGAAGAGGTTGAGTTTAGCCTCCTTCATGCGATCCCGCTCTGCTGTGGCACGCAGGAACTCTCTCTGCCGTTTGCGCATCCTCACCTGCTGATAGATGAAGTAGCCAATGGCACAGGCGATGAGCAGATAGACGAGCCATGCCCAGAAGGTGGCATACCAAGGTGAAGCCACATGAATAGCGATGGAATTCTCCGTGAATTCCGTAGGATTATCTTCCAAATAGGCTCGTACACGGAAGGTGTAGTTGCCTGCCGGAATGGAGGAATAACGAGCTTGAGGTGAATGTACATCTGTGTGCCATTGTTCATCCAATCCTTCGAGTATGTATTCATAGTGGATGCGTTCTGGGTCGCCCAGTTCCACCGATGCGAACTCGATGGTGAAAGTTCCGTTGTTGTTGGCGAGATAGATGTCCTTGGCATAGAGAATGTCTGCATCCAGTTTTTCAGTCTGCATGGCAGAGGTGAAATTGGTGAAATAGACGGGCTTCACCTCTGTGGTGCGATTCATCATCAGGTCGGGCGTGAAGCAAATAATGCCGTTGTCGCCACCAAAGAGGATGTAACCATGACCTGGTTTGACAAATGAGTTGCGATGGAATTCGCTGATTTCGTAGCCACTGAACGAGGAGAAGTTACGCACTTTGTGGGTCTTCTTGTCCACTGACACGATGTGGGTGCGTGTGGCCAACCAGATGTAGTCGTCGGTAGTGGCGATGGATCGCACAAAATTGCTGGCAAATCCTTGCTCCATCGAAAGGTTCTCCATCTTTTGGCTCTTTATATTATATATAATGAGTCCACCATCCCATGCAATGAGAATCTCGTCCCCATCCTGCTGAATGGCACTGGCGTTGCAGACCCGTTCACCATTCACGTCGATGGTGTCACTTTGCTGAGTCTTCTCGTTGTAGGAGAACAGCCCTGTGCTGGTTCCCACCCAAAGATGTTGTTGCGAGTCGCGCATCACACAACTGACCCAGGGGTTATAGCGGAAAGGAATAGGGTATCGCTCTGCCGTCTTGCTGGCAATGTCAACACTGATGATGCCACTACCGTTAGTGCCCACCAACAGTTGGTCTTTGTTGGCATCGTAGTACATGGACATCACTTGGGTTTGACTGATGGAAGAGAGTCCATCGTCAGCCCATCTTCCGTTAGCCCAATATTGCACACCTCCACCAAAACTGCCAATCCACACCGTGCCGTGCTTGTCTATCTTCACGTCCTGCACCAGCATGGAGTGCAGGCCATTGTTGACGGGTCTGGCTGTCGCGAGTTTCATGCCATCAGTAGTGAACACGCCACATCCGTCAGTGCCAACCCAGTAGTTCTCCTGCTTGTCGATGGCCATCGAGGTGACGCAGGTGGCGTTTTTTCCATTGGCTACAGGCGAGATGGGGTGATAGTGGAAGCAGTTGTTCTGAGGAGGGATGACCACAAGACCCTTCTGCAGGAAGATGGCGATGACATTGCCATCGTTGTCTTCCGTCATGTCCATCACCTTTCCATACGTCAGGTCAATCTCAGCAGTCTGTCCATACACGGGTTCGAACCCTGTACCAGAGCTGGAAGTGTTATATTCCCAGATGCCACGTCCGTCTGTTCCAATCAAGATGCGGTTGTCGTGGGTACGGATGATGGCGTTGATATACAAGTCGGGGGTGTCGCCCGGAATGCTTTGTACTTGGTTCTGCTGACGGTCGTAGAACAGCAGTCCATGTGTAGTGCCGATGAGCATGCCCTTGTCTGTCTCCAAAAGTGCATGCACATGGCTCCTGCCGATAATGGCCGATGCCTCTGGGGTGTAGTCGAACGAGCGACGCTTGAAGCTCTTCAGATCGATACAGAGCAAAGGAACGCTCGGCGTTGTCACCCACAGTTGCTGATGCTGGTCGATAAGAGGATATTCCACAAAGGAATCATCAATGACATGGGATATCTTGCTGGAGAGCACCGTGTCAATCTCACAGTTCTGGGTGTTCAGCAGATAGGTGCCGAATCCATCCGTGGTGACAAGTTTGTAGTTCTTCTTGGGGTAGTCAATCACAGCATTGGTGGCAAATCCATAGATGCTGTCTTCCCTCGAATTGAGAAGAATGCGCTGAAACTCTGTGTTTCGGGCATTCAGCAGGAAGAGACCATGCGAAGAAGTGACCAGATACTGGTCGTTCTCTATCTCTTTCACTCCGTAAGCAGTCTGGAACAAAGGTTTTCCCTGTTCAGACATAGCTGGCACATACTGGAAGCGTGATCCGTCAAACTTCCCAATCATGTTCGACCCCGAAATCCATACGAATCCCTTAGAGTCGAGATCCACACTGCGACATTCATTGTTTTTCAGTCCATGCTTGTGGGTGTAAAGACGTGCCACTTGCGCATAGACTGGAGATTGATAGAGTAATATAAATAGAAAAACAGATGTAGTGACGATGTTTGAAATCGCAATACGAATAAACTGTTTCATCAGGTATTGTGCTTAGTTAGTTAATTTCGGCTACAAAGATACGTCTTTTTTCTCAAACCAAACAAACTTTTTGTATAGAAAATGAAAAATAATTGTGAAACATGGGCTTTCGTTTTTGAAACATCGCACTTTTCATCATCTTTTTTCTTTCAGAAAATGCAACAAGTTTTTCGACTGACGAAAATGGTTGTTGTGCATTTTTCACATATTTGCTACCTTTGTAGCACTTTTCATATTTCGATTTTTTCAAATCACATAAGTTTTGGTTAAATAAGATAGGCGAAAAGCCGTATTAATTAGGTGAAAGGGGAGCTGCCGCGATGGCACCTCCCCTCTTTGTTGTCATCTCACACCTCTTTTTGTTCTGACACGAGTAAAAGCACATTGTGATGACCTTTTTAGGAGAAAATGAGGGGAAAAATGGCATTGAGTGCTTATTTTTTTGATATTTTTGGGGAGAAAAGTAGTGTATAACATAAATAATGTGTACATTTGCCCACTAATATATTTATCAAAACTCAAAAAACTCAAAATTATGGTAACAATCAACAAGTATGTGTATGTGCTTCTGATGGCACTCTTCGTGATGGGCATGACGACTTCATGCAATCCCATCAACAAAATCAACGAACTGAAGAACTCCATCTTGGGTGGTGACAAAGAACAAGTGGATGAAGATGAAGAGGATGAAGGTGATGTTAGCTCAACCAAAACGATGGGTGATGACGAGTATGACGCCTTTGGAAAGGGTGGTGAGGAAGAAGAGGAGTATGAGGAAGACGAGATGGAGTCGGACGAGGTGTTTGTGGAGAAACTGAACATCGACGGAAAGGACTTCTCTCTGCAGGTCGGTCAGACCAAGCAACTGAAGGTGAAGACGGAGCCTGAAGAGTATGACGAGCAGGTGTTCTGGCACTCATTAGATGAGGACATTGCCACTGTTGATGACAAGGGTTTGGTGAAAGCTGTGAAGGAGGGTACTGCCACCATCGAGGCATACACCAGCGACTCTCAGCTCAAATCGAGCGTGAAGGCAACCGTGACCCCCAAGACCAATCCTAACTATGGTACGGTGAATCTGGGCTATGGCACTTACACGGGTGACTTGAAGAACGGTCAGCCACACGGACATGGCACCATCGTCTATAGCACCAGCCATAAGATTGTGAACTCTGCTGACTATGTGGCAAAGCGTGGTGACAAGTTCGAGGCCGATTTCCGTGACGGACGTGTTTCAGGTGGCATCGCCTATTGGTATCACGATGGCGACATCACGGCGATTAATCCTTGAATGGGATGACAATTGACAGAAAAGAGAATGAAGGCAAAAAGAAGCATAAAGGCCCTGCGAAGTGTGTGTGTGGTGACATTGATGATGTTGCTAACAGCACAAGCCTGTCAAGCGCAGACTTATCGCACGGAACGGTTGAGGCAAATTGCTGCAGCCCTCTCCTTGCGGTTGCCGACTGACCTGAAGTCTGAGGCTGACCTCGGCACTGTGGCCAATCGTGGGGGCAAGGAAATCTATGCCACCACCAATGCTTATGGCGAGGTGAGCCACATCGGTTACCGTCTCTTTGCCCCTGAACTGGTGGCTCACTACCAAAACGAGCCCCTCTTCCATTTCATCGAGAGGTATCTCCTGGAACTCGACTTGCGCATTGATGGCAAGACTGCCGATGTGCGCATGGATGTGGATCAGGTGGTTTTCACGCGTGGCACCACTGCTATATTGCGCACGCTCACGCCAACAACGAACTTCTCATTTGACATGGAGGAAATTCGCAACCGCTTCTATCGCCTCACATGGACGTTTGGCTCTGAAAACAAGGATGTCAGCTTGGTCATCCCAGCCAACTGCCAACTCATCATTGGCGCCAATGCTGTGGAACTGGAACAGATGGCTGTGCGTGACATCCAGCGTGCTGTGGCGATGAGTCGAAAGGACATCTTGGAACGTTGGGCTGAAGCCAAGGGCTTCCGTGGGGAGCATGCCCTCGTGCTCGATGGAGGTGCCTACATGAGCCGATACATCAGGGGCGACCTCTATGTGTCGGAGGCTGAAGGAAGGAACCACCCCATCTGCACGTCGTCACAGCCCATGCAGAGCGTGAGCAACCTGATGCTGACAGGCATTGCCGACAAGGAGTTTCCTCTGGCGCTGACCATGAATCGCTATGGGGGCAAACGTGACCAGCTCAACGTGACGCTGAGCCAATACATCGCCTTCTGCCTTGCTGAGGGTTGCAAACTCTACTTTGGCGTGAAGAAGCAGACAGACACGGAACTGACTGGTGCGCTCTTTGCCTACAACCAGCGATTTGCCTACACCCATTTGCTTGATGTCACTTTCCCCCTCAGCCTGCTCTCTGGCCAGTCAGGAGAACGTATCCGTTGCATGGCCTACGTCTATATCCCCACAAAACTGCTCGACGATCGGCTCTTCACACAAGACTTCAGCCGAGTGGAGCAATAGTCAAGAAACAATAACCTATCAACAATAAACATTCCAAAATTATGAAAAAAATGAGTCTTAAAACTATCTTCGTGTTGGCACTCTGCCTCGTATTCTCTTTGGAAGGCAAGGCTGTCAATGTGCGTCTCACTACCGACAAGCCACGCACGACTGCTATCAACAACGCTGAACGCAACCTCGCCCAATTGCTCACAGCCATTGACGATGCACATCGTTCACGTAACAATGTGTCCACTCGCAACATCGCCATGAATGATTTCGCCAAGAAGTCGTTGGCGCGCATTTGGGCAGTCACCCCATTCCGCAACAAGAATGTAGACTTCGAAAGCCACCTCTGGGTGCTTCGTGATGGCAACATGATGGTGCGCGACGTGCCTTTCCTCATGTCTCCACTTGATGGTGGCTATGGCACAGACACCTATCAGGAGGCTGTAGTGGAGTTCGACCGCAATGGCCAAATCACCGACTTCCGTTTCACCTTCAATGCACAGGCTGCTGGCATCAATCTCGATGAAGGTGGCGAAGAAGTGTCTGACTGGGAAAATCAGTACATCATCCTGCAACAGTTGGAGCGTTTCCGTACAGCCTACAACATGAAGGACATCAACACCATCGAGGCTATGTTCAGCGATGATGCTCTCATTATCACGGGTAATGTTGTTCAGCGTCGCAAGCCAGGTGATCGTGGAGGTGCCACCTACGATGTGGTGTTCAACCGCCAGAACAAGCAACAGTACATCACCAACCTAAAAAAGTGCTTTGCTCGCAATGCTTGGATTGACGTGACCTTCGAACTGGACGATGATTACATGAAGATGCAGACGGGCAACGAACAGGCATCCTGCATCGTGCGCTCTACTGTTGACCCCACCAAGTATGGTGTGCGTCTGCGTCAGACTTGGAAGTCGAGCACCTATTCAGATGAAGGTCTGCTCTTCCTCCTCTTCGAGTTCCCAGCCGACGGTTCTGACCCCATCATCCATGTGCGCACTTGGCAACCAGAGCGCGTGAGAGGTGCGATGGTGAAGCCAAACAACGACATCTCCACCTTGGGTGGTTTCGGATTGTAATCCAGCAATTTAATTCATAAGATACAATGAAACGTACACTTTCAACCTTTCTGCTCCTGTTCATGGCCTTCGTGGCCGTGAGGGCGCAGTCTGCCTACATCTCAGCCAGTCCCATGCCTGAAGCCGACCGAGTGGCCGACCTGAAGGGGGCTGGTGGTGTGCTTATCGTCTCACAGCACAGCGACCTCGCCATCACCGTTATCAATGCCAAGGAGGCCACCATCTCGCCACGAGGAGAAAACAACAGCGGGCAGTATGAGTATGAGGTGGTGGTGGATCGCAAGGAGACATCACAACCCAAGATTGAGGTGAACCGTCGAGGCGATGTCAATCGCTGTTCTTTCACCGTGCTGACCAAGGCCGATAACTTTCGTGCCTATAAGGTGGAGGAAGTGGAGAAGCCCCTGAGTCTCGAAGATGCTACGGCCAGTAATGACGCCATCCTCGATTCCTCGCTCTGTGAGGTTGTCTTCTCATCCACCATTCCTGACCTGAAGGTGGACTGCGACGTGCTCAAGAGCAAAGGTGTGGAAGTGAAGACCTCCAACAGCCCTGCCGACAAGAGCATCGTGGAGAAGAGCCTCATCATCCCCATCCGACTGTTGCGCGAAGCAAGAAGCAACATGGAAAATGCAGAGCGTGCCCTTGCTGAGAAGCAACACAAGTTGCTCGACGACCCCAAGGCCTCGAAGAAAGCCAAGGACAGCGATTGGGCTGAACTGGATGCGCTTGAGGAGAAGGCACAGGATGCCGCTGATGAGTTTGGAGCATTGACCACTATCACGGTCTATGTGCCTGGTTCCAACCGCATGACCGTCAACATTGCCGACCTCAAGCCACGTTCCAAGAAACGCTACAACGTGCTCGTGCTCCGTATGTTGGAGGAAAAGCATGTGAGCGTGTGCAGTGGTTTCTTGGCTGAAGGTGCACGTCAGTATGCCGTGCGTGAATACGACAATGCTCAGCAGGCTTTCCGCAATGCGCTCAAGGCCAAGGACATGCCTAAAGACCTCGCTCCCACCATCAACACCAACATCCAGCAGTGCGACTCATGTAAACTCTACGAACGCTATGCAATGGCAGCATTGGCCGAACTGCAGAAAGTGCGAAACAATGGTGGCACACAAGAGGAAGTGGTGCGCTATGCCTCTGCAGCCATCGAGTTCATGGACAAGCTCAACATGTACAACCCCTGCGACTTCTATGCTGAGCGCATCGGACGCCTCAACAAGATCATCGAAGACCAGCCTCTCAACATCAAGTTCACCTTTGTCGAATGGATGAGCGACTACAGCGGTTTCCATGAAGGCGATGCACTGGCCGATGTGGAGGTATGGGTTTGCGATGGGGTGACGCCCAATGTGAGCGATTTCCGTACAGACAGAAAGTTCAACAAACTTGTCTCATCACAAGGTTATCATCGTGCAGGCATCAGCGATGTGCGTGGACAACTCGACCTCACCTTCGACCGCAAGGCTTTGCCCACAGGACTCATCTTCCGTCCCATAGGCACCTACGAACAAGGTCGCATCAAGACTGAGTACATCGACATCCGCGAGGTGATGCAGAAGTCTGAGGGCGACTACCAGAAGCGTCAGTTCCGTACCAAACTCTATAAAGAAAGATAAGTATGAAAATATTCGTGAAATGCTTGCTTGCCCTCTTGTTGCTCACCACTCCAGCCGTCACAGTCGATGCGCAGGGCATTCTCTCTAAGATAGGCAAGGCGATAGACAAGGTGTCTGGTGCCAATAAGAAAAAGGCCAACACTGCCTCGTCCTTGACGGGTGACGAGGGAGCAGAGATAGCTGAAGGCGATTCCATCACAGCCGAGAGCGATTCCACCACCATCGATTGGAACGCTATCCCCATCTATCACTTGCAGGTCATCAACGAGACCAACGATGATGGCACACCCATCCTCAATGCCGATGGCACACCCGTCACCCGTGTCCTGCTGGTTGACCAGTTTGGCAACTACCGCAGTCAGGAAGCCGTCGATGCACAACGTAAGTCCTTGAAGAAATACATCAATCGCATCATCGCCAAAGTGGGAGGTGGCGCTGCCTTGGGTGCAGTTGCAGGTCTCATATCGAGTGGAAAGAAAAACAAGATAGGTGGTGCCGCCATTGGTGCAGGGGCTGGAGCAGTGGCAGGCGTCCTGCTCAGTTTGGGCGACATTAAGCAGGCCAGAGCCCTCAACAAGTCACTCAAGGAGCAGGACAAACTCATGGAGGTCTATCGCAAGAATTTCACCAACGAGGGTGAAAAAGTCGATGCAGCCGCCAATATCGACGACATCGAAGGTCTCACGCTCGACAAGGAGTCTGCCGTGTCCAAAACCGCTTCAGAAATCAAGACGATGGTCGAAAGCGATGATTTCAACACGCCAGAGGCAGGTATTTGGGACAGCATCTGATATTACCCATATCCCTATTGGGGTCAGGCTGTCATCATGATTCGTGATTGTTGAGGTAGTTGCAATAGATGCGGATAGCTGTCTCCACCATCCGCACACAGGGGCGTTTCTTATAGTATTCGTCTGTGCGAGGTTCAGGGGTCGCCACAATTTTGATTTCAGGGATGGTGCCGTCAGCACGTTGCTTGTTGAGGCCAAGCAGTTCCTTGCAGATGATGGAACCCGTCTGCGCCTTGAAGTCGTTGGCCAAACGTTGCACCACCTCATAGTTCTTCTTCTTGAGTTCCTGGTCAGGATAGTCGCCTTTCACTTCGAGACCAGCCAACATGAACATGCCACAAGCTGTTCCGCAAGTTTCACGCATCCTTCCGATGCCCCCACCAAAAGAACCAGAGATGTGAGCGGCAAAAGACTCGTCCAGTCCGTAGTAATCGGCAAATGCCAATACTACGGACTGGGCGCAATTATAACCTTGCTTGAAGTAAGCAACGCCTTTCTGAACTCGTTCTTCGGTGGTCATCAGCTCTAATCTCTAAACCCTAAATCAATCTCATCTATTCTTATACATATCGTCGTAGTACTTCTCGTAGTCGCCGCTGGTGATGTTGTCCATCCAGGCTTCGTTCTCCAAGTACCACTTCACGGTCTTCTCGATGCCCTCCTCGAACTGGAGAGAAGGCTCCCAACCGAGTTCCTTTTGCAGCTTGCGAGAATCGATGGCATAGCGTGCATCGTGTCCCAAACGGTCAGTCACGTAGGTGATGAGGTCGAGGTCAGCACCTTCAGGACGACCCAAGAGACGGTCAACCGTCTTGATGACCACCTTGATGATGTCAATGTTCTTCCACTCGTTGAAACCACCGATGTTGTACGTCTCAGCTACCTTACCGTTGTGGAAGATGGTGTCGATGGCACGGGCATGATCCACCACATAGAGCCAGTCGCGCACATTCTCTCCCTTGCCATACACAGGCAGAGGCTTGCGATGGCGGATGTTGTTGATGAACAAAGGAATCAGTTTCTCAGGGAACTGATAAGGTCCATAGTTGTTCGAGCAGTTGGTCACGATGGTTGGCATGCCGTAGGTGTCGTGATAAGCCCTCACAAAGTGGTCACTGCTGGCCTTCGAGGCGCTGTAGGGAGAGTGGGGATTGTACTTTGTCGTCTCCAAGAAGAAGTCCGTGCCGTAGGCCGCATGGTGCTCAGCACTCGAAGCCGTCGTGGTGAAAGGACTCTCCACACCCTCTGGGTTCGTCAGCTTCAGCGCACCATACACCTCATCTGTCGAGATGTGGTAGAAGCGCTTGCCCTCATACTTCTCTGGCAGGCTCTCCCAATAGAGTTTGGCTGCCTGAAGGAGCGAGAGCGTTCCCATCACGTTGGTACGGGCAAACGTGAAGGGGTCTTTGATGCTCCTGTCCACGTGGCTCTCAGCAGCCAAGTGGATGATACCATCGATGTGCTCGTCCTGCATCAGCTGGTAGAACGCATCGAAGTCGCAGATGTCCATCTTCACGAACTTGTAGTTGGGCTTGTCCTCCACATCCTTCAGATTGGCGAGGTTGCCCGCATACGTCAACTTGTCGAGGTTGATGATTTTGTACTCTGGATACTTGTTCACAAAAAGGCGAACCACATGGCTACCAATGAAGCCAGCCCCGCCTGTAATCACAATGTTTCTCTTGAATTCCATCATGTTAAGCACTATTCCTTTTTCAATTCGGGTGCAAAG
Source organism: uncultured Bacteroidaceae bacterium (assembly GCA_905234125.1). GTDB lineage: Bacteria > Bacteroidota > Bacteroidia > Bacteroidales > Bacteroidaceae > Minthosoma. The sequence goes on from CAJOGQ010000051.1 coordinate 11,961, forward strand.
TTACGACATTCTGAGCGAAGAACAAAGAAAAATCACCTATATTTGTTCCTGAACGCTCATTTCAAAGTAGCAGACCCCAATCTTGTCGAAAAATGAGCCACCGCCTCAACGCTGTTGAGCTACCGGCTCAACGCCTTGGGGGTACCGGCTCAACTATCCATCCCCTTGCTGCCCCATCGCTATCTTGACGATAGTAAACAAACGACCCTTTTCTCGGTAAGAAACCATACGTTTGTCGTAATGTTTTCACCCATTTGTTGCTTTGGTTCAATTAAGACTAAAAATCATGTTAGTTAATTCAGGGTTTTCTGGCCAGCTAAATAATATGTCTTCCCCTTCTCCAATAATGTGCCCTTATTGCAAAATAACCCGCCAATATTGGGTGATAACCCACCATTTTTCTTCAAATCCTTTGTTGTTATCAGAAAAATTTGTACCTTTGCGAACGAAAATAAGAATAGGAAGTATCACTTGATAAAGATGAATTAATTATGAATGTAGCAACACCAAATCAAACTGTAAACTTGACATTGCCTTATGCGGATGTGAGTTTCTTGAGAACCCTCTCGAAGAAAATGGGCTGGAGTGTTCGTGCGGAACGTAAGAGTGGGATAGAGAAAGGATTGGATGATATCCGTAAGGGGAACCTCTATCATGCGAAGAACTCTGAAGATTTGTTGAAACAGATTCTGGGTTAGCGATGTATGAAGTAATCTATACTGGCCAATTCAAACGGTCGCTGAAGCATTGTGTCCGCCGTGGGCTGGATGTCACAGCCTTCACGGTTGTGCTTGACATCTTGCAAGAAAAGGGTGAGTTGCCCCAAGAATATCGTCCACACAAACTTCAAGGGAAATACAAAGGTTGTTGGGAATGCCACATACAGCCCGATTGGTTGTTAATCTGGAAACAGAATGACAGACAACTCTATTTGGTATTGGTGGATACTGGAACACATTCAGATTTGTTCTGATAACATGAGATATATCAACAAACTAAAACAAAAGAGAATATGATATAATTGTTTACTTATCGATGATGTCAACTATATATTTTTGCCCTCTCTTGACATTTTTCCTCAATTTCTTTTGTTTATTCAAACAAACATTGTACATTTGCAATTGATACTCTTTATCCTGGAAAAGGATTAATGAAAACCCATATTTATGATTATTAACTATATGATTGAAAACAGATGAAAAAGACAACACTCCTGATGGGGCTGTTCATGGCGAGTCTTGCCATGTCTGCCCAAAGCCAATTGGTGATTAACAACACCAATGGTTCTAAAGAGAAGGTTTCGCTTGACAAGCGTCCGACTGTGACTTTCAGCACGTATGGTGAGAAGGTGAAGGTTTCTTACGATGGCAAGCAGAAAGAGTTAGATGTGAAAAACATTCAAGTGGAGGGCGTGAAGGATGGCTCGGGCGAGATGGCCATCATCGACCTTGATGGCGATAAAGTGATGATTCCACTCTCGCGACTCAAATCCATCTCGCAGGCTTCGTTTGAGTCTGAAGCGGATCTCCTGCCCAAAGTCATCTCCCAGAATCCAGCGGTGTCCATCTATTATGAGGCTCTGAAGGTGACCCACATGGACGACTCGTTGAAACACTATATAGACGAGACCTATACATGGGCGAGTGACAAAGATCGCATCGATTCTTGCACTTGGACGAATGACAAGTTGTGCATTCCTGTAGCGAAAGGTTTGGATGGTTCAGGTGGTGAGTATGACAATGTGGCTTATCCGGAGAAACGCTATTTCAACTATACAGCTTTTTTAGTGCCTGATTCTGTGCTGAAGGAGAAGTACGGCATCACCAATCTTGATGGATTGCGCAAGAAGGCACATGAGCTGTATGACCCAATGTTCCCAGAGGACAAGGATGTGACGGATGAGACGAACCGTTGCAATGCGCTGAACAGATTCATCTCCTACCATCTGTTGCCAATCTTTGGTCAATATTATACCTTGACAGCATACGATGGCTCTGGAAACCTGCAATACAACTTCAACCGTAGGAAGGCCGACATCACCGACTGGTATGAGACACTGATGCCTCATTCTATTATGAAGTTCTCCTTCCCCAGTGGATCACAAGCAGGCCTGTATGTGAACCGCCGTAGTGTTCAGCATCATGAAGATGATATGGGGGTTCTCATAAGAGGTGCCAAAGTTGCGACGTACAAGGAGTACGAATTGAACAATGTCGCCATCAATGGTGCCTATCATTATATAGACGATATTGTTGCCTACGACGAGACGATGCAAAAGGTGGTGTGTGATGACCGTATACGTGTTGAAGCAACGACCTTGTCACCAGACTTCATGACACGCTTGACGGATGGTGAGACAGCACGTGGCCACTACTGGGGTAATGCTGAACGTTATGGGATGGTAGTGAACACCAGTTCTGCTACTGATAATCCTAATCGTAGTGTGGGCTTCAAGCCTGGTTTTACGCGTAATATTAAAATGACACCCAACACTCACATGCATGTGCGTGGACGTTCTTTGTGGTTCTGGTCATACGAGGGTGACGAAGTGATTTTCAAGGGCCGTTACGATGCCACCATCAAGTTACCGCCTGTACCAGCTGGAACCTACGAAGTACGCTTGATGAGTTGTATCGGCTTTGCTACACGTGGAGTCAATAATTTGTATATTGATAACACTTTGGTTGGCGAGAATGTGGATTTCCGTCTTGGAAGCAGAGCGAGTTTTGGCTGGAAGAGCGACGGGGAACTGGGTGACGAAGAGGCTATCGCAGCTTTCGACAAGGAGATTCATGCAAAAGGCTGGATGAAAGGACCAGGGGATTATTACCCGGGACAGCGTACCGCTTTCGATGCATCATCAGTCCCCATGCGTGGCTTGGACAGCACTGTCCGTCGAGTAGTTGGTACTTTTGAGACAGACGGAAACTCTGATCATTATCTCCGCATACAACAGATGCTGGACAGCGATAATAATGAGTTCCCTCTCGATTTCATTGAACTGATTCCAATTGGGAGAATAGAGACGGAGAACATTTATTAACCATTAAAAAAGAAAACAACTATGATGAAAAGATATATAATGACAGTGGCCAGTGTCTTGTTGACAATGACCACATTCGCCCAGAATCTTCTGGTAGTGGAGATGGACGAGTACGAAGATAAGCTTCTCTACACGAAGCAGGCAGAAGTGACTTTCTGGGGCCAGCCCCAAGGAGAGGAACAGAATGGCGACTTGACTCTCAATGTAACCAATGTGACGGGCACAAGTGTGGAATTTGAAGTGAAGGTGAACCAATGGGAGTTGTTCATATGTGGCTTCTATATCTCAGAACAAGCAGGTCAATGGGATGAACGAAATGTGGCATCTGTCGATGCATTGGCCAATGATCACCCAATAGTGCTATGGGGTGGGTGTAATTGTTACGAGATATTTAGCCAACCAGAAGCAAATGAATGCGCCATCCGCCTCGCACGGTTGGCTCCCAACACAACCTACTATATCAAACCATACGCTAAACCAAAATATGGAGGTGGGATAGTGTTTGGCTCAGAGAAAACCTTCACCACACAATGGACTATCGATGCTTTAGCTGCCCAAGAGACATTCGGCGATTGGTATGCCCAAACTGATTTCAGCAACACGAATGGCGTTTTTATCTTGCCGACTGCCGAGGCTTGGCAGAAACTCTGCAACAAGTACAAGAAATTCTTTGGTGATACACCTTCTGAGGCGATAAAGCAATCGCTTACTAACGAGTGGTTCCGCCATCTTACACCTGCTGAGACTGACATGATGAAGGCTCATTCTGTGGCCTATTACGACAACTGTGAGGGAGGCGATGTGTATGTGGTGGACAAGGTGTGCGACGAGATGATTCCTAATATGTTGAGAGCATCAAAGGGCGACGTTGACGTACTCCATCCCAACATTGAATTGAGTTTAACGGGGAAACCTCTCTATACCAATAATTGTACAGTTGAGTCGGTAACTTGTGACGCTTCTTATGGCTTGGAGAAGAACATCTATGCAAAAGTGGCACCTTCCACTAGAAGTGTCAATCCAACGGTTGGCTATAATTTGCCATTCGCCCTATTGCCGAACTGCCTCTATGATGTAACCGTGACCATAGCACCCAACACAGAAGATAATGGGAATGCACTCCCCAATCGATTCATGATATGGGCTTATAAGAAAAACGCATCGAATGGAACACGCCTCAACAACCCAGACACATCTGGAAAACACGGCGAAGACACTTACTTTGAATATGGAGGCAAGCAGGCAGAGACCTTTACTTTCCAGATAGACACACATCAAGAGGATTTTGTGGGGTGTGAGGTTTTGCAGTTCCAATCATTCATCACAAGTAAACAGACAGCAGAGTATGATCGAACCATGCGCTTTGCCAAGATAACGGTATCTACAGCACTGGAGGATATACAGCCAGGCGATGTGGATATGGATGGTAAACTTGACAAAGACGATGTGGAGACCGTAGCTTCAGCAGTTGTGCTGGATTCTGGAAAGAATGCGGACGAGAAGTCCACTATCGACTTTACAGGAGACGGCAAGACGTTGATTGATGACATCGTGGCTTTGGTGAACTTTATCCAGACAGGCGCTTTCCAGCCTGTGCAATCGAAGGCACGAGTAGGAAGTGCAGAACCAGCCCCAGCCTTCACCACCGACCAGCCACTGAATGTGGTGGCAGGTGAAAGCACCACCCTGAATGTGGACATGAGTGGCATGGAGAGCTACACAGCCCTTTCGTTCGACATCAATGTGCCCGAAGGTGTATATATTGCCACAGACGAGAACGGCAAGCCCAAGGTGGCTCTTGGAGGCATTGCCTCGACGAAACACGAAGTGACCACTGCGACGCAAGCAGGCGGAAGAACCATCTCTGTAGTTTGTTTTGCCAGCGACAATACCTGCTTCACTAAGGATGCAGGTACAGTCATCACTGTGGACTTAACGGCTGACTACAACACTGTTCCCTTTGACTATGCCGTGATTTCGTTTGCGAACGGTATGGTGACCAAGCCCAACCTTTCGTCTTCTTTGATAGAGAAATATTACATTACCACAGGTATTGCCAATGGAATTGAAGATATTAGAGAGGCTGGGAACAGCGATGCAGATTCCATCGTCACCTACTATACAATAGACGGCATCCAAGTTTCCACACCAAGAAAGGGCTTCAATATCGTGAAGTATTCAAATGGGCAGAAGAAAAAGATATTTGTGAAGTAATCCTTTCATGATAACAGAAAAAGAAGGTGGGCATTCTCAATGAGTGCCCACTTTTTTGTGTTTGTATCGATTCTCCCAAAGACAAAGGACGCCCTGATTCAGGGCTCTCTTTGTGAAGGCATAATAAAAAATCCAAAGGTCAATCGGCTAATTTTTGTTTTTGAGTTCCCTATACATGGAACAAAAGAAAAGGTGCAATCTGACATTTACTCAGTTGCACCTTTTTTTGGTCGGGATGACGTGACTTGAACACGCGACCCCTACGTCCCGAACGTAGTGCGCTACCAACTGCGCCACATCCCGATTTTTTCGAATCGGAAGTGAAAAGAGGAAAATGAAACGTGAAAAATTAAGAGTTTTGTAAACTAAATGTTGCAACTCTTTGGCAAAAAGGTGAAAAAATGGCACTTTAATTCATAAATAATTAAAAAAAGAGGGAAAAGAATGGCTTACGTCTTTGCCCAACGGATAGAAATGCCTACCTTTGTACTTCGTTTGAGAGAATTGAGAAATATTTTTCACTTTATAAACATCAATAAGTACTATGGCATTAGATTTGACAAAGTATGGTATCACTGGTTCTTCAGTGATCGCGCACAACCCCTCTTACGAGGATCTCTACAAGGCTGAAATCAATCCTGCTCTCGAAGGCTATGAGAAGGGTAAGGAAACTGAACTCGGCGCAGTGAACGTGATGACTGGTGTCTTCACAGGTCGTTCTCCTAAGGATAAGTACATCGTGGACAACGATGAGAGCCACAACAACGTGTGGTGGACTTCTGAGGAGTACAAGAATGACAACCACCCCATGACTGAGGAGGTTTGGGCTAAGGTGAAGGACATCGCCATCAAGGAGCTCTCCAACAAGCAGCTCTATGTGGTTGACGCTTTCTGCGGTGCTAACGAGGCTACTCGTCTGGCTGTTCGCTTCATCGTGGAGGTTGCTTGGCAGGCTCACTTCATCAAGAACATGTTCATCCAGCCTACTGAGGCAGAACTCGCTAAGTTCGAGCCTAACTTCGTTATCTTCAACGCTTCGAAGGCTAAGGTTGACAACTTCAAGGAGCTCGGTCTGAACTCTGACACTTGTGTTGCTTTCAACACTAAGAGCCGTGAGCAGGTGATCATCAACACTTGGTATGGTGGTGAGATGAAGAAGGGTATGTTCTCTATGCAGAACTACTACCTCCCACTTCAGGGCATCGCTTCTATGCACTGCTCTGCCAACACTGACATGGAAGGTAAGAACACAGCTATCTTCTTCGGCCTTTCTGGTACAGGTAAGACCACTCTTTCTACCGATCCTAAGCGTCTCCTCATTGGTGACGACGAGCACGGATGGGACGATGAGGGTGTGTTCAACCTCGAAGGTGGTTGCTACGCTAAGGTCATCAACCTCTCTAAGGAGAATGAGCCTGACATCTATGGCGCCATCAAGCGTAACGCTCTCCTCGAGAACGTGACTGTGGCTGAGGACGGCAAGATTGACTTCGCTGACAAGAGCGTGACTGAGAACACTCGCGTTTCTTATCCTATCGACCACATCAAGAACATCGCTCAGAAGGTGAATGGCAAGAGCGCTGGTCCAGATGCCAAGAACGTGATCTTCCTCTCTGCTGATGCATTCGGCGTGCTGCCTCCAGTGTCTATCCTCACTCCAGAGCAGACTAAGTACTACTTCCTCTCTGGCTTCACTGCAAAGCTCGCAGGTACAGAGCGTGGCATCACTGAGCCTACTCCTACTTTCTCTGCTTGCTTCGGTCAGGCATTCCTTGAGCTGCACCCAACTAAGTATGCCGAGGAACTCGTGAAGAAGATGGAGAAGAGCGGTGCCAAGGCTTACCTCGTGAACACTGGTTGGAACGGTACAGGCAAGCGCATCTCTATTCCTGACACTCGTGGTATCATCGACGCTATCCTCGACGGTTCTATCCTCAAGGCTGAGACCAAGAAGATCCCATTCTTCGACTTCGAGGTTCCAACAGCTCTGCCAAACGTGAACCCAGCCATCCTCGACCCACGCGACACATACGCTGACGCATCTATCTGGGAAGAGAAGGCAAAGGATCTCGCTGGCCGCTTCATCAAGAACTTCAACAAGTACACCACCAACGAAGCTGGTAAGGCACTTGTTGCTGCTGGTCCAAAGCTTTAATACTTTACTGTTACTCATATTAGGGAGGCGGTGCTCGACGTGGGTCGGGTGCCGCTTTTTTCCCACAAAAAGAAATGGCAAAACAAAAGTTTTATGTAGTGTGGAACGGAGCCGAAGATGGGGTGTACACTTCATGGGAGGCTTGCAAGCAAGCTGTCGAAGGCTTCTCAGGTGCGAAGTACCAGTCGTTCAAGACGGAAGCAGAGGCTGAAGAGGCTTTTGAGATGGGGTATGAAGCGTTTCAAGGCAAGGAGCAAGGAGCAAGGGGCAAGGAGCAAGAAAACACTCCTCTTGCCCCTCGCCCCTTGCCCCCTTCCGCTATCAACGAATCCATCGCTGTCGATGCTGCCTGTAGCGGCAACCCTGGAAAGATGGAATATCGTGGGGTGGATCTGCGGACGGGCAAGGAAATCTTCCACTATGGCCCTGTGTGGGGAACCAACAACATTGGCGAGTTCTTGGCGATTGTTCATGGCCTTGCCCTGCTGAAGCAGAAGGGATTGGACACGATGCCCATCTACAGCGACAGTGTGAATGCCCAACTGTGGGTGAAGCGTAAAAAGTGCAAGACCACCTTGGAAAGGAACGAGAAAACCGAAAGCCTCTACCAGCTCATCGAACGGGCAGAGAACTGGCTCAGGAACAACACCTATCAGAATCCCATCATCAAGTGGCCAACAGACGAATGGGGCGAAATTCCAGCTGATTTTGGAAGAAAGTAGGCACCTCTTTTCTTTTTTGACACAAAAATTCATGAAATAGCCACAAATGTTTTATGGATTGAATAGTTTTTCATACTTTTGCAAGGAAATCTAAACCTACACATATAATATATATGGGAAAAGTTCTTATTATTGGTGCAGGAGGCGTGGCCTCAGTAGCTGCACATAAGGTCGCTCAGAACAGCGACGTGTTTACTGACATCATGATTGCCAGTCGTACGGAGTCGAAGTGCAAGGCATTGGCGAAGGCGATAGAGGACAAGGGGCTGGTGGCAAAGGGAAGCATCAAGACGGCTCGCGTGGATGCTGATAACGTGCCAGAATTGGTGGCGCTCTTCGATGCGTACAAGCCTGACTTGGTAATGAACTTGGCTTTGCCTTATCAGGATTTGACCATCATGGAGGCTTGCTTGCAGAGCGGGGTGAGTTATCTCGACACGGCCAATTATGAGCCGAAGGACGAGGCGCACTTCGAGTACTCTTGGCAGTGGGCATTCAAGGAGAGGTTTGAGCAGGCTGGACTGACAGTAATTTTGGGCTGTGGTTTCGACCCTGGCGTGACGAGCATCTACACAGCATACGCAGCCAAGCATCATTTCGATGAGATTCAGTATCTTGACATCGTGGACTGCAATGCGGGCAATCACCATAAGGCGTTTGCCACAAACTTCAATCCTGAAATCAATATCCGCGAGATTACCCAAAAGGGACTTTACTGGGAAGATGGCAAATGGGTGGAGACGGAACCGTTGGAGATTCACAAACCACTGAACTATCCTGAGATTGGTCCGAAGGAGTCTTATCTGTTGCACCATGAGGAGATTGAATCGTTAGTGAAGAACTATCCGACCATCAAGCGTGCTCGTTTCTGGATGACGTTTGGTGAGCAGTATCTGAAGCACTTGGAGGTGATTCAGAACATCGGCATGAGTCGCATCGATGAGATAGAGTATATGGCTGAGGCTGCTGATGGAAGCGGTCCTGTGAAGGTGAAGATTGTGCCTCTCCAGTTCCTGAAGGCCGTACTGCCTAATCCGCAAGACTTGGGTGAGAACTACGAGGGACAGACGAGCATCGGTTGTCGCATCCGTGGTCTGAAGGACGGCAAGGAACGCACCTACTACGTCTATAATAACTGTTCTCATCAGGCTGCCTACGAGGAGACGGGCATGCAGGGTGTGAGTTACACGACGGGCGTGCCAGCCATGATTGGTGCGATGATGTTCATGAAGGGCATCTGGAAACGTCCTGGCGTCTGGAACGTTGAGGAATTCGACCCCGACCCCTTCATGGAGCAACTGAACAAGCAGGGGCTACCTTGGCATGAGATTTTTGATGGAGATTTGGAACTTTAATAAAATTGAAAAATAAAGACTCTTAAATTCTTAGTATTTATGGCAAAGAAAGAGAAAGAAGATGCGAATTTGGCGCCTGAACAGCAGAAGATGAAGGCATTGCAGGCGGCAATGGAGAAAATAGAAAAGAGTTTTGGAAAAGGCGCCATCATGAAGATGGGCGAGGACAAGGTTGAGAACATCGATGTGATTCCGTCTGGTTCCATCGGACTGAACATGGCATTGGGCGTGGGTGGTTATCCCAAGGGCCGCATCATCGAGATATTTGGCCATGAGTCATCAGGTAAGACGACACTGGCCATCCATGCCATCGCCGAATGTCAGAAGGCGGGAGGCGTGGCAGCTTTCATCGATGCAGAGCACGCGTTCGACCGCTTCTATGCTGAGAATCTGGGCGTGGACATCGACAATCTTCTCATCAGCCAGCCAGACAATGGTGAGCAGGCACTGGAGATCGCAGACCAGCTCATCCGTTCGAGCGCTGTGGACATCATCGTGATTGACTCCGTAGCCGCACTCACTCCGAAGGCAGAGATTGAGGGCGATATGGGCGATAACAAGGTCGGTCTGCATGCCCGACTGATGAGCCAGGCACTGCGCAAGCTCACGGGCACCATCAACAAGACCAACACTACGTGCATCTTCATCAACCAGCTGCGCGAGAAGATTGGCGTGATGTTCGGCAATCCTGAGACGACCACTGGTGGAAATGCCCTGAAGTTCTATGCCAGCGTCCGTATCGATGTGCGCAAAGTTTCGGTCATCAAGAACGGCAGTGAAATAATAGGAAACAAAACCAGAGTGAAGATTGTGAAGAACAAGGTGGCTCCCCCATTCCGCAACTGCGAGTTCGACATCATGTTTGGCGAGGGCATCAGTCGGAGTGGAGAATTGGTTGACCTCGGCGAGGGGACTGGCATCATCAAGAAGAGTGGCAGTTGGTACAGCTACGGAACCACCCGTCTGGCACAAGGTCGCGACGCTACCAAGCAGCTGATGACTGACAATCCAGAGCTGGCCGAAGAGATTGAGCAGAAGATTAAGGAAAAGATTGCGGCTGGCGACTATAAGCCAACCTCCAAGAGCGACAAGGACGAAGAAAAGGACGAAGATTAAGAAGTGAACAAAATTATTCACATCGACTGGAGAAACGAGGTGGAGGACTACCTCTTCATCACTTTCGGCCTTCTGCTTTACGCCGTGGGATGGACGGTATTCCTCCTTCCCTACGAGATTCCATCAGGCGGACTAACCGGCATATCTGCCCTCATCTACTACACGACTGGGCTGGAGATGCAGGTCAGCTACCTCATTGCCAACGCGTTCCTTCTGCTGATAGCCCTAAAGATTCTGGGGTTGAAGTTCTGCCTCAAGACTATCTACGCCGTCCTCGTGCTCACCTTCTTCCTATGGGCACTCCAGCGACTACTCCTGGCTCAGGAAGGTGAAGGCGCTACTAAGTTGCCCCGATATTTAGGCGAGGACCAAGGACTCATGGCCGTGCTCTTCGGCTCCTCCATCTGCGGAATGGGACTTGCCCAATGTTTCCTCCACCAAGGCAGCACGGGCGGCACCGACATCGTCGCAGCCATGGTCAACAAATACCGCCACGTCAGTCTGGGACGAATGTTGCTCTATCTCGACATCTTCATCGTCGGAGCCTCCTATCCCCTCCTTCACGATTGGCAGCGCCTGGCCTTCGGATTCGTTGACATGTTCGTCTGCAACATGGTGCTCGACTACGTGATGAACTACGTCCAGCAGTCCGTCCAGTTCTTCATCGTCACCAAGCATCCGCAAGACATCAGCGACGCCATCATCAAGGAAATGGATCGTTCCGCCACCCTCCTCTCCGGCACTGGATGCTACTCCGGTCAGCCCGTCAGCGTCCTTATGGTCATCGCCAAGAAGAATCAGTCCGTCGCCCTCTTCCGACTCGTCAAGGCCATCGACCCCACCGCCTTCATCTCCCAAACCAAAGCTGAAGGCGTATATGGCGAAGGGTTTGCAAAGCTGAAATAAAGCAACCCCCTCATCCCGCATGAAATCCTCCCCTTCTCAGAGGGAATTAGAGAGGGTATTGTCTCACTTTCCGTTTACAATCCTCTTGATCTCGTTGAGTTTGTTCAGAGCTTCGAGGGGGGTGAGGCTGTTGATGTCGAGGTTCATAATTTCGTCACGAATCTGGCAGAGGACGGGGTCGTCGAGCTGGAAGAAACTGAGCTGGACGCCGCTTTTGCTGACGGACTGGATGGTTTCGGTCTTGGGGCGGCTGATGCCGTCACCTGAGTTGTTGGCTTCCAGTTCCTTTAGCACCTGCTCAGCTCGTGCCACGACGTTGGGCGTCATGCCAGCTATCTTTGCCACGTGTATGCCGAAAGAGTGCTCGCTTCCGCCGCGGACGAGCTTTCGCATGAAGATGACTTTGCCGTCCATCTCCTTCACGCTGACGTTGTAGTTCTTCACTCGAGGGAGCATCTTCTCCATCTCGTTCAGCTCGTGGTAGTGGGTAGCGAAAAGGGTTCTGGCGTGAGCTTTGGGGTTTTCATGGATGTGCTCCACGATAGCCCAGGCAATGGAGATGCCGTCGTAAGTGGATGTGCCACGTCCCAGCTCATCAAAGAGCACGAGCGACCGTGGGCTCAGATTGTTCAGGATGCTGGCGGCCTCGTTCATCTCGACCATGAATGTCGATTCGCCCACGGAGATGTTGTCGGAGGCTCCGACACGAGTGAATATCTTGTCGGTCAGGCCAATCCGGGCACTGTCGGCTGGTACGAAACTGCCTATCTGCGCCATGATAGTGATGAGTGCCGTCTGTCGCAGGAGGGCTGATTTACCCGCCATATTGGGTCCCGTGAGGATGATAATCTGCTGCTTGTCGGCGTCGAGATAGAGGTCGTTGGCCACGTATTCCTCGCCCACTGGCATCTGGCGCTCGATGACGGGGTGACGACCCTGTTTAATGTCGATGACCAGGTCTTCGTCCACTACGGGACGGTTGTATTTATATTCTCTGGCGGCCATAGCGAACGACAAGAGGCAGTCGATCTGGCCAATCACGTGGGCATCGGTCTGGATCTGGGCAATGTAGTTCGATGCATCGGTCACCAGCTCGTTGAATAACTGCATCTCCAAGGCCAGAATCTTCTCCTCGGCGCCCAGGATTTTCTCCTCATATTCCTTCAGTTCCTGCGAGATGTAGCGCTCGGCCTGAGTAAGCGTCTGCTTGCGAATCCAGTCGGACGGAACCATGTCGCGATATGTGTTCCGCACCTCCATGTAGTAGCCGAACACGTTGTTGAAACCGATCTTCAAACTCTGGATGCCCGTCGCCTCAATCTCCCGCTGCTGCATCTTCAAGAGATAGTCCTTGCCCGAATAGGCTATCTGACGGAGCTCGTCCAGCTCGCTGTTCACGCCGTCGGAGATCACGCCCCCCTTGTTCAGCTGGACGGGTGGGGATGGCTTCAGTTCCTTCTCGATGCGGTTGCGCAGGTCAATGCACGCATCCAGTTGCTCGCCCATCCGCCGCAGGCTCTCGCTGTCGGCCTCCATACAGAGGTTCTTGATCGGCTCGATGGCCTTCAGCGCTATCATCAGCTGAGCCATCTCACGCGGATTGATACGCCCAACGGCCACCTTGCTCCCGATGCGCTCCAGGTCGCCAATCTCATGCAGCAACTCCTCGATGGCATCCCGCAAGTCGGGCTCACGGAAGAAGTGCTCCACCACATTTTGGCGCTCCACGATGGGCTTCACGTCCTTCAGCGGGAAGACCACCCACCGACGAAGCATTCTTGCGCCCATCGGACTCACCGTCTTGTCTATCACGCCAAGCAGACTGTTGCCACCCTCGTTCATCGAACCAAGCAACTCCAGACTCCTCACCGTGAATTTGTCCATCCTTACATATTTATTCTCCTCAATCTGACGGATGTTACGGATGTGGGAGATGTGCGTGTGCTGGGTCTGCTCCAGATAGAACAGGATGGCACCCGCTGCCACTACGCCATTCCGCAGATGCTCCACGCCATACCCTTTCAGGTTCTTCGTGCCGAAGTGCGATAAGAGCTTCTTCCGCGATGCCTCCTCCGTAAAGATCCAGTCATCCATCTCATACGTGAAGTACTTGTTGCCGAAAATGTTCTCGAACATCGGTCGCTTGCCACGCTCGAAAAGAATCTCCTTGGGTGCGAAATTCGTCAGCAGTTTCTCCACCACGTCCACTGTTCCTTCAGCACAGAAGAACTCGCCCGTTGAAATGTCAAGAAACGCCACGCCACACGCAGACTTGCCCAAATGCACCGATGCCAAGAAGTTGTTCTCTCGGATGCTCAGTACGTTGTCCGACAGCGCAACACCCGGCGTCACCAGTTCCGTGATGCCTCGCTTCACCAATTTCTTCGCCAGCTTAGGGTCTTCCAACTGGTCACAAATCGCCACACGCTTGCCTGCCCTGACGAGTTTCGGCAGATACGAATCCAGCGCATGATAAGGGAAACCCGCCATCGCCGTCCCGCTCGCTGCCGTACCCGCCACACTGCTTCGCTTCGTCAGCGTGATACCCAGAATCTCCGATGCAATTGCCGCATCCTCATTATAAGTTTCATAGAAATCACCGCAACGAAATAGCAATATCGCATCCGGATGCTTTGCTTTCAAGTCATAAAACTGCTTCATCATCGGGGTCATTTGATTCTGCCCCCCTTCTTTTCGTGCCATTATATTCTATTTCTTCAAATGATTATTCGGCAAATCTACACAAAATACTTGAATTAGCAGTACCTCTTCTCAAAAAACCTTCCTTTACTCCACAAATATTCCCCTGTTCTCCCCATATTTGACTTTCTGAAAGATTATTTTGATGGTGTCAAAAAAAGTTCGTACCTTTGCAGCTGTTAAATCAGTAAGAATGAAAAAGCTGTTATTTGTTTCTTTGTGTCTGATGGGGCTTGTCGGGTGTAAGGATAAGCCTGTGGTGAATGCGGAGTATGTGTCGCCCGCACCTGTGTTTTGTGAGGATTCGGCCTATCAGTATGTGGCTGAACAGTGTGGGTTTGGTCCCAGGGTGATGAACTCGGAGGCTCACGAGGAGTGTGGGGAATGGATTGCCGAGAAGTTCAAGAGTTTTGGACTGGTGGTGTATGACCAGTATGCTGACGGCAAGCTGTATGATGGCACGCCTGTGAAGATGAGGAATATTGTGGCTTCGTACAATCCTGAGGCTCCTGCGAGGATTTTGATTGCTGGGCATTGGGACAGTCGTCAGTGGGCTGACAATGACCCTGATGAGGCGAATCACAAGACACCAATTGATGGGGCTAATGATGGGGCGAGCAGCATCGGTGTGATGCTGGAGATTGCCCGTCAGTTGCAGTTGGCTCCTGACTCCAACAGGGTGAAGATGGGTGTGGATTTGATTTGCTGGGATGCTGAGGACAATGGTGAGTCGGGCAGTGGCAATTCATCCAGCTGGTGTCTGGGCAGTCAGCATTGGTCTGGATTCCGTCATGTGCAGGGTTACAGGGCTCGTTATGGCATCAATCTGGACATGGTGGGTGGTCACAACACGGTCTTCTACAGGGAGCAGTATTCGATGATGTATGCGCCATCGGTGGTGGACAAGGTGTGGGGTTCGGCTCGGCGGTTGGGCTATGGCAAGTATTTCAGTTATGATGATGAGGGTGGGGCTATCACGGACGACCATTTGGAGGTGAATCGTGGTGGCATTCCCTGCATCGACGTGATTGGTTCGGACAAGGACAATGGTGGGTTCCCCAAGACGTGGCACACCATGAATGACAATATCAAGAACATCAGTAAAGAGACGCTGAAGGCGGTGGGTCAGACCATGCTGGATGTGATTTGGACGGAAGAGTAGACCCTCCCCTCACCCTCCCTGAAGGGAGGGAGTGGTTACTCAAGATAACGAATTTACAAGAAATATAATAGTAGAATACTTCCCCCCACAAACATTCTACTCCTCCCCTGTAGGGGAGGCGGGGGAGGGGTCTGTAATGATGACTATAGAAGAAAGACAGCAAGAGGTCATTGAGGACTTTGAGGGTATCGATGACTGGATGGACAAGTATCAGATGTTGATAGACTTGGGCAGTGAGCAGGAGCCATTGCCTGAGCAGTATAAGGTGGAGAGCAACCTGATTGACGGTTGTCAGAGCCGTGTGTGGTTGCAGGCCGACCTCACTCCTGAGGGTAGGATTCACTTTCAGGCTGAGAGCGATGCGCTGATTGTGAAGGGCATTGTGGCTTTGCTCATCAGGGTGCTGGACAATCAAACGCCTGATGATATTCTTTCGGCTGACCTCCACTTCATTGAGGACATCGGTCTGAAGGAGCATCTCTCACCCACCCGTAGCAATGGGCTTCTGGCCATGATGAAGCAGATGAAGCTCTATGCGGTGGCGTTCAAGGCCAAATTATAATATATAATGTATAATATATAATAACCATTCGGCGAGCATCCTCATCAGGTACAAGGCGTCAGCCTATTATACATTATTAACTCAACTTTCGCAAGTTGAGTTAAGGAGCAAGGAGCGAGGGGCAAGGAGCAAGAGGATACCTTGCTCATACATACCCAGATGGCAAACAAGCGAACCCCCTCAAAAGTTGAGCTTGCGAAACTTAAATTATTAATTATCAATTATATATTAAAATGAAGGAGTTTTACCAGCAGATGGGCAAGTATTTTGCCCGATATAAGGGATATATCGTCAGCACGTTTGGCATGAATGTGTTGGCTGCCCTGTTCAATGTCTTCTCCTTCTCCATTCTCATACCTATCTTGCAGATTCTCTTCCGAGTGAACACGGAACGGTATGAACTGATGGCTTGGGCTGGCAACAGCATCGACGAGTGGGTGGATGTGGCCAAGAACAATGGCTACTACTACTCTCAGCAGTTGGTGGAGACCCAAGGGCCAGCCACTACCCTGCTCATCTTGGGTGTCCTCTTGGCCTTCCTGACGCTGCTGAAGACTGCTGCTTACTTCGGGGGTTCTGCCTGTCTGATGCCTCTGCGTACAGGCATCATCCGTGACATCCGAGTGGACATCTACAAGAAGATTCTCTCCTTGCCGCTTTCCTTCTTCTCTGAGGAGAGGAAAGGAGACATTCTGGCACGTGTCAGCACAGACGTGAATGAGATTGATGCCAGCATTTCCTCGTCGCTCGACATGATTATCAAGAACCCCATTTTCATCATTGTCTATGTGGGCATCCTCTTTGCCATGTCGTGGCAACTCACCCTCTTCACCCTCTTGGTGGTGCCTCTTCTGGCTGGAGGAATCGGACGTATTGGCAAGAAACTCAAGAGCCGTTCACTCTATGCCCAGTCGAAATGGAGTGATGGCATCAGTCAGATAGAGGAGACCCTTGGAGGACTCCGCATCATCAAGGCTTTCATTGCTGAACGGAAGATGGAAGCCCGTTTCACGAAGGTGAATGACGAATACAGAAAGGCATCCTTGAAAGTGGCCATCCGTCAGTCAGCAGCCCATCCTGTGAGCGAGTTCTTGGGCACCTGCATGATTGTCACCGTCCTGTGGTTTGGCGGCTATCTCATCTTCTCAGGCAATTCATCCATTCAGGCCAGCGACTTCATCTTCTATCTGGTCATGCTCTACTCCACGCTCCAGCCCATCAAAGACCTCTCCAAGGCAGGCTACAGCATCCAGAAGGGTTTGGCTTCGATGGAGCGCATCAACAAGATTCTCCACGCCCAGAACAACATCAAGGAGGTAGCCAATCCCAAGCAGATAGAGGCTCTCAACGATGCCATCCAGCTGGAACATGTACATTTCTCCTACGTAGAAGGACGTGAGATTCTGCACGACATCAACCTCACCATCAAGAAGGGAGACACCATCGCTCTGGTGGGTCAGTCAGGTTCGGGCAAGAGCACCTTGGTTGACCTCATCCCACGCTATCACGACGTGAGTGCGGGCGCCATCAAGATAGATGGAGAAGATGTCAGAAACCTCTCCATCACTTCCTTAAGAAGCCTGATTGGCAACGTGAACCAGGAAGCCATCCTCTTCAATGATACAATCTTCAACAACATCGCCTTTGGAGTGGATGGAGCCACCCAGGAGGAAGTGGAAAAGGCAGCCAAGATAGCCAATGCCCATGAGTTCATCATGGAGCTGGAGAACGGCTATCAGACCAATGTTGGAGACCGTGGTGGAAGGCTCTCAGGAGGTCAGCGTCAACGCATCTCCATCGCTCGTGCCATCCTGAAGAATCCCCCCATCCTCATCCTCGACGAAGCCACATCAGCCCTCGACACCGAGAGTGAACGCCTGGTGCAGGATGCCTTGGAGAAACTGATGAAGTCACGCACCACCATAGCCATAGCCCATCGCCTCAGCACCATCAAGAATGCCAGCGTCATCTATGTGCTCCACGAAGGAAAGATTGTGGAACAAGGCACCCATGAGGAGCTGATAGAGCAGAACGGATATTATAAGAAACTGAACGATATGCAGGCGCTATAAGACCTTTATCAGTTCCACATCGAAAATCAATGTGGCGAAAGGTGGAATCATGGCACCAGCACCTCCCTCACCATACGCAAGCATATAAGGGATGTAGAAACGGAACTTGGAGCCTTCAGCCATGAGTTGAACACCTTCAGTCCAGCCAGCAATCACCTGTTGCAGACCAAAATCAGCAGGAGCATTGCGCTTGTAACTGCTGTCGAACACCGTACCGTCCAGCAGACGACCCTCATAGTGGCAACGCACCGTGTCTGTAGCCTTAGGCTTCTTGCCTGAACCCTCAGTAAGCACCTCATACTGAAGACCGCTCTTGGTCACTGTGATGCCCTCCTTCTTGGCATTCTCAGCCAAGAACTTTGCACCCTCCTCCTTGGCAGCCTTTCCAGCTTCAGCCTTCTGGGCATTCTGCTTGCGTTCCAACTCCTGGAAGAACGCATTCACAATCTGCTGTCCCTCCTGATGGCTCACCTTCAGAGGATTCTCCTCAATCACATCCTTGATGGATGCGGCAAAATCTTCAATCACGAGGCTGCCCTTCAGCCCCATCTGCTTCAGCTGCTGACCGATTCCCAGTCCCAACGCATAACTCAATTTATCCATATCTTTTCTGTTTGAATTTGTAAATCGTGTGCAAAGGTACGATTAAGTGAGTGAGTTTTTCCGAACGTGAGTACCTTAGAGCGCTGCTCAACGATACGATTAAGTGAGGACAATACAAAGGGAAAGAGTCTTTTTTCACTTTTATTGTCGAACGTAAGTACATGATAGGTACATGTTGGAGGAACATGTACCTCTTGCAAGTTGTTTATTTATAGAAGATTAGCTATTCCAAAGGGAGGGACCCTTGCGATAGCACTGAACGACAGTGGTACCTTTATTTACAAAGGTTTACGATTTTATCCAATTTTACGTAATAATAAAAGCGGAATTGTTTGGTGGGTTGGGAAAAAGAGTGTACCTTTGCACTCGAAACATACAGAAAAGAAGATTATGTCATACGAAGAAAGAAAATCAAGAATGGCTGTGAACAGGGCTGTCAATTCAAAGAAGCCTGCAAGGAGTGCATTTATGAGATGGGCCAGAGCACACAAGGGGGCATTCATCATTAACGACCCAGAACTGAGAGCGCAGTTGGCCGTTTTTGCCGAATAAGAGTGATGCGAATACTCCTTGACACATGCGTCATTATCGATTGGTTGACAGACACAGACCTGTTTGATGATTCTGTTTGGGACATTTGAATGACCCAAACAACAAGCTTTATGTCAGCACTGAGACAGCCCGCGAGTTGATTGTGTCATTCAACAACAAGAAGCTTTTGTCGAAATACTGGAAATCTGCAGAAGAAATGCTTTTGGCCATGAAGGAAGAAGCCATGGTTGATATTCTCCCCATTACAGAACGAACGATGTTCACCTATTCACGTCTTGTGCTTAATGAGGCGCAAGATCATCGCGATCCTTCTGACCACGTTATTATCTCACATGCCATTACTGAAAGGCTTACACTTTTGTCAAGCGATAATAAATTCCCTTTCTACCGTAATCAAGGGTTAGATCTCATAGAATATTGATTTTCCTTCGGCACCCACATTTCTGGTTTTGCCGAGGGTGTTTTGTATAGTTTCCCTATCTTTATCCCCGAAACAAGAAAAAGT
>CAJOGQ010000052.1 GCA_905234125.1 uncultured Bacteroidaceae bacterium
GGAGACCGACACGGACAACGGCAACGGCACCGTGGTGGACGACAACCAAGGGGGCAGCGACAACAATGGCAATGATGGTCCTCCACCAGAGGGCGGCGGATTTGGAGGTTAACAAGTTGACAGTTGACAGGGCTGACGCGATGCAAGCAAGTAGGGCATCAAATGAGAAGGGAAGGTTGCACGGAATGTGCAGCCTTTCCTAAAAGGTTCTCTGCGCAGCGACCCCAAGGACAACGATTGGTCGGCCTGTTGGCCTCAAAATTATAAAAAAATTGAATCAAAAAAATATAAAATGGAGTGCCTTGATGAAAATAATCGGTCAAATGCTTGCGTGTTCCATTTATATTCACTTACTTTGCCGACAAGAAAAGAATTTAATTTAATTTAAGTTTCGCAAGCTCAACTTTTGAGGGGCAAGGGGCAAGGAGCAGGGGGCAAGAGGAATGTTATGTTCGCTTGTTTGCCATCTGGGTATGTAATGAGCAAGGTATCCTCTTGCTCCTTGCCCCTCGCTCCTTGCTCCTTAACTCAACTTGCGAAAGTTGAGTTAGTTGTTAATTCCATTTCTGCCACAAAGGTACGGAATAAAAACCAAGGACGCTTGTTCAAAACGGACAAAATGTAAAAGAAAAGGGACTTTGTACAAATTTTGTCACGATTCATAGCATTTTCTCTTTGTATTGTGCGTAGAATGTCTTAACTTTGCACGCTTTTACGTATCACAACTGAAGGAAAATGGTTTTTGACCGATACGAACAACTGAGTGAGGATGCGCAACGGCTGCTGTGTTTCTATGTGGATGCGGGCTGGGGCTCTGGTAAGCGGATGGATGAACATATCTATCTGCTGAAGCAGTATTGCTTTGTGAATTTCGATGGGTGGGCAGCATTGGATGAGCTGGTGAAGGAGGGCATCCTGGTGAAAGAGGGCAAGGACTGGTATGCGAATGTGATGCGCTATGGGGTGAGTCCTGATGATTTCGTGCCGGCATTGTGGTTTCTGTATGAATGCAGGAAGGACTTGCGATTGGCTTTCAAGCGGTTGCACCAGTCGGGCGGACAGGCTTATATGTTTGTGCGCTATGCGGTGAAGCAGTTGGTGGAGAGTGGCTATCATACATGCAACAGCGCAAATGTGATTCCCAAGGAACAGGCTTTCTTCTTCTATAGTGTGGCGACGGAACCACGTTTCAAGGCGCTGTTCGAGACCTTCCAGCCTGACACGTTTGTGGAGTTCTTCGAGAACATCGGCAACCACTTGATGGAGCGCGACTTGGTGGTGGACACGACGCTGATCATGACGGTGATAGAGGGTTACAGCTCCATCACGGAGGCCATGCGTTGCCGATTGTTTGCAGGCATGGAACTCTATGCTTATGTGGCAACAGGACAGATGCCTTCGGCGGGCATCTACAACAACTTGTCGGCTGGCTATGCCTTGGGGGCGCTCCGCAGTCTTTGTGAAGGGAAGTACGCTGAATCGGCACGATGGTTTGATGCGGCGCTGAAGGCACAACTGAAGGAAGGAGGAGCGAGAGGCTATTTCAACAATGGCCTGATGACGTTCTACCTGACGATTTGCTATATGGCGGTGGCCAGTGAGGAGCAAGGAGCGAGGGGCGAGGAGCAAGGACAGATGGCAATAGCTTGTCGGCAGAGGCTGAGAGACCTGGGTGCGAACATGGAGGTGAGGACGAAGGACAGGATGTTGCCAGCCAGGATTTTGGCTGAAGACTTCTGCAATGTGAGTGTTGCCCTCCATCGCGAACAAGTGGAGAAACTCTACGAGTTGAGTGCCCAGGGGGTGATACCTCCAATGTACCGTCATCTGGCCTTCCTCATCGCTAACTATTTGGGCTATTCAACGGCCAATATGGACATCAATCTCTGCATGCCGAATTTGGCTTTGCTACAACATGAGATGTCGAAATATCTGCCTTTGTATGACTACGAACGTGAGTCGCTGCGTCATCGTTTTGGCAATCAGCCAGCCTTGGTGAACATCTATCACAAGGCTGAGTGGGAGTCTGTGTTGGAAGACCTGATGGACGAGGCCAGCGGTAAGGGATCTGGAGCAAAGAGCGAAGAGCAAGACACAAGGCTGATGTATATCCGTGAGTCGCCTGATTCGCGCACCATCCAAGTAAGGGAGCAGACACGTCTGAAGAATGGTGCGTGGGGCAATGGCAAGCGACTGAGCGACATGCGATACAGGAAGGGAGATGTGGAGTGCATGAACAATGCTGACCGTCGCATTTGGGCTCGACTGAACCACAGCGAACATTGGGATTTGCAGTTGGAAGATGTGGTGGAAGAGATGGTGGAGGAGAATCGTCTGTATGTAGGGTCGTCAGCTCCCTTTGAACTGGTGAAGGTGGATTGGGACAAGCCTTATCTGATGGTGGAGAAAGAGGATGACCGCTTTGTGGTGAAATCGAATGTTCCTTTGGGAAGTGCGAAGGACGACCTTGTGATTGTGGAGGATTCACTCACCCACTACAGCCTCATCAACATCCCCAACGAAATACGTGGCTATTACGTGAAACTGCTACAGTTGGGTACCCTGCCGTTGGAAGCAGAGCCAACGCTGAGGAGCCTCTTGGCGAAGATTGGTGGTAAGGTGGAACTGCACTCGTCGCTCATCGAAGGTGGTTCAACGCTACCCATTGTCGATGGACAATGGAATGTGGGCTTCAAACTTAGTCCCAAGCAGGGAGGCAACTGGGAAGTGGAGTGCTTTGTGCGTCCACTGGCTGGGGGTCGGAAGACCTATCGGCTGGGCGAGGGCGACAACATCATCATCGATGAAAATGAAGATGGACGTGTGCGAGTGAAACGCAACATCGACATGGAACGTCAGAATCTGGAGTTAGTGGCCAGATTTTGGGACACGATGGGCTATGACTATGAGGACAAGGAGGTGTATCCGCCTGAGTTCATGCTCGACCTCGTGGAACTGATTCAGCAACATTCCGACATGTTCTATGCTGAATGGCCAGAAGGACAGGGATTCAGAATCAGATCATTGACGAAGGGCTTGGCCAGTTGGAACGGCGTGCTGAAACAACGCGGACAATGGTTTGACATTGAGGGAGATGTGGACATCGACGAGCAGACACGTCTGAGCATCAGCGAACTCCTGGAACTGGTGGGCAAGAGCAAGGGAAAGTATGTGAAGATTGGTGAGAACGAGTTCTTGGCGCTGAGCGAGAAACTGCGCAATCAGCTGAAAGCTCTCGACGCCATCGCTAACCGTGAACGGGGTAAAATCAAGATATCGCCGTTCAGCGCAGCCCTGATGGGTGACGACCTGCTGAAGGGCGAATTGCGATTGGAGATGGACGAGAAGTTATTAGACATCCGTCAGCGCATTCTCGAAGGGTCGGAATACAGCCCCGCCATCCCTAAAGAACTGAACGCCACTCTGCGACCCTATCAGAAGGATGGCTATCTGTGGATGGCACGCCTGAACAGCTGGGGAGCAGGTGCATTGCTGGCTGACGATATGGGTCTGGGAAAGACCATCCAGACCATCGCCTTCCTGCTCCTGAAGAAGGACGAAGGCCCCTCCCTCGTGGTGGCGCCAGCCTCTGTGGCGCCCAACTGGAAGACTGAGATGGAACGATTTGCTCCAACGCTGAACGTGCAGATTCTCAACTTCGCCACTGACCGTCAGCAGGTGATAGAGGATGCTAAGGCTGGTGATGTGATTGTGACCACGTATGGCATTCTGCTGAGCATTCAGGGTATCCTCACACAGAAACATTGGAATGTGGCCTGCTTGGACGAGGCGCACATTATTAAAAACAGAGGAGCGAAGACGAGTGCGGCGGCCATGAAAATACAGGCCGACAACCGTGTGATGCTGACTGGTACACCTGTGCAGAACCACTTGGGCGAGCTGTGGAACCTCTTCCAGTTTGTCAACCCTGGCCTGTTGGGCAACTACGAGCACTTCTCGCAGAAGTTCATCGTGCCCATCGAAGGCTATCAAGACAAGGAGAAGCAGGAGCAGCTGGAGAACATCGTGCATCCATTCATGTTGCGACGCACAAAACAAGCCGTATTGAAGGAACTGCCAGAAAAGACGGAAATCTATCACAGTGTGCAACTGAACCGTGACGAGCTGGCCATTTACGAGAGCATCCGTGTGAGAGCTGAAAAGATGTTGCAGGAGGGTGGTCTCGACATCGACATGCACGTGTTGGCAGAAATCACCAAGTTGCGTCAGGCAGCATGCAGCGCCCAACTCATCGAACCCAAATGGACGGGCGACTGTTCCAAAATCACTGCCTTGGTCGAACTTCTGCAAGGTGTCATCGAAGGTGGCAACAGAGCCTTGGTGTTCAGCCAGTTCGTCAGTTTCTTCGATCTGGTCAGGAAGGAACTCGACCATCTGGGCATGAAGTATTTCTACATCGATGGAGCCGTACCCCTGAAACAGCGTTCAGAGATGGTGGAAGCCTTCCAGAATGGAGAGAATTCCATCTTCCTCATCAGCCTGAAAGCAGGAGGATTGGGTCTGAACCTGACTGGAGCCAATTATGTGTTCCATCTCGATCCTTGGTGGAACCCAGCCATCGAGCAACAAGCCACCGACCGTGCCTATCGCATTGGTCAGCATCAGGCCGTCACCGTCTATCACCTCGTGAGCAAGAACACCATCGAGGAGAAAATCATTCGCTTGCATCAGACCAAACGTGACCTCGCCAACAACATTTTGGAGGGAACCGATGCCAGTTACAAGCTCACAGGAAAAGATTTGCTCGAAATGGTTGCACGATAAAAATAAAATCCGTACCTTTGTCGCGCAATTATAATTAACACTAACTATTTTTTAATTCCCAACAATGAAGAAAGCTTTACTACTTATGATTGCCCTCGTGGCAACATGTGGCGCTTTTGCTGACGAATGGCAAGAGCCCGTTTATTCAGGAACATTCCTTCCTGTCACAACCGATCAAACGGTGTACATCTACAACACAGAAGCCAAGATGTTCCTCACTGAGGGAAATGATTGGGGAACCCATGCCACAGTCGGCTTGGAGGGTTTGCAATGCACGATCAAGCAACACGTTGTGGCCGACCACGACTGGGATGGCAAGACCTACGCGATCCTCGTCAATTCCATCAAGAACAACAACACAGACTCCCTTTTCATTACAGATGGAGGCAACATCTATGTGGACTGCAAGAGTCGTGGCAACAGCCTGTTCTATTTCAAAGATCTGGGCAACAATACATTCCAGATTTCGGCTGCTGACGGCAATGCCGACTGGAATCCCACCAATTATGCGGGCTACCTTGTAGGTCGCTATGTGGACTATGTGGACGCAAAAGACAATGTGGACACAGGCACAGGAGTTGTGTTTGACGACCCCGTGGAGATGACGGATAAGTTGCAGACCACCTGGGCCTTGGTGAGCGAAGAGGAGTATGAGGCTTATCTTGCTGAGGCAGCACGCTATCAGAGTGCGATGCTACTGAAAGCTGTCATCGAAAAGGCTGAAGCAGAAGGCATGAAGACGGGCTTGGAAGACGAGAAAGCTGTATTGGCCAATACGAACAGTACGAAAGAGGAACTGGAGGAGGCCATCGATGCTGTGGCAGCAAAACTTCTGAAATATTATGAAGGTTCCGTCACCCCTGACAATCCAAAGGAAGTGTTCAAGGATGAGTGTAACTCCATTGACGGCTGGGAGAACGAAATCAACGCGACCACTTGGAACACGCAGAGTTGGATTGATGACAATTGGACAGGCTTCGATGGAACGACCTTGAACATTTGGTCTGCCACACTGAACGGCAAAGCCTATCAGGTGTTGACTGACCTGCCCAATGGTATCTATGTGGTGAGCATGGCTGTCTATTCTGAAAAGATGGATAGTTATGTGTTCGCCAACCTCAACCAGAAGTCAGTAGGTGCAGGCGTGGCTGGTGCTACCTACGAAATCACGACCAACGTGACAGAGGGCACCTTGGCGTTTGGTGTCGGCCAGGAGAAGGAAGGCACCAACTGGATTGCCCTCGACAATGCCATTGTAAAGTACTATGGCAGCGGAACGGATGCTCTGAAGTACTGGCTGAACAGCTTGAAGGATAGTGCAACAGATTTTAGCGAGGTGCCTGTACAGCAGACCCTCGTAGATGAATACAACAAGGTGATGGAAGAAGTGAAGGTTGCAGAAACAGAAGAGGCCATCCTCGCCGTGATTCCTAAGATGGAAGACATCAACAACCGCATCAATCTGAACATCGCTGCCTACAATGAGCTGGAAGAGGTGATTGACGAAGCCAACGAACTGCTCAGTGATCCTAACATCAACACCTACTATGGTGACAAGATGGGTGATGCCGTTGGTGAGAAGGAAGAAATCGTCAAGGCACACACGTTGGGCACTGAGGAAGTGGAAGCAGCCGCCAAAGAACTGGAAGACCTCAAGGACGAGGCACAGGACTACATCTGGCAGATGGAGAAACTCCAAAACGAGATGGAAACGGCTAAGAACATCTATGAGGAATATAAGGAAGAATGTGCTGAAACAGCCATCGATGCCTACAACGCATTTGTCAAGAAATATGAGGAACTCGACAAGTCGAACCTCACGACAGATGACGTGAACGCCCTGATTGAAGAACTGTGGGATGTGGAATTCAACCTCACCGTTCCAAAGGAGGTTGCCAGCGACGACAATCCTGTGGACTATACAGCTAAGGTTCAGTACCCAAGCTTCGACGATGGTGCAACAGGATGGACTAACGATGGATGGACGACCTGTGGTCTGAACGACTGGAACAGTTTTGCTGACGGCACAGTGATTGACACCCAATACCTCAACCTTTGGAACGAAGGCAATGCACGTGTTTATCAGACCATCAAAAACCTTCCTGCTGGAACATACGTGTTAGAGTTGGGTGCCTTTGCTGATGCAGAAGGTCTCCAAGTTTACGCTGGTGAGAATGACATGAACGTGAAGGTGGGTCAGAACGAAAATGGTGCAGGACACCTCTATGGTGAAACAGAAGAATCGTTAGAAGGCTCTATTTGGTATGGCAACCTCTATCAGGTAGTGACCAAGGTGGGTGAAGACGGCATCCTCGAAATTGGCGCACGCAACGTGGGTGGTGGCACCGTCTGGGCTATGATTGACAATGTGAAGTTGACCTACTACGGTACTAACTCAACAAAAGTTCCAACGACTGGCATTGCCAACTTGGCTGAAAACACGAACGCTAAGGTGACTGCCATTTATAACCTCTCTGGAACGAAAGTGAACGCCTTGCAGAAAGGCATCAACCTCGTGAAGTACAGCAATGGTTCTGTTAAGAAAGTATATATAAAATAATGTATATGAGAAAAGTCTTTTTAACCCTTGTCCTCATGATGACAGCAGCGTTGGGATTTGCCCAGCGTTTCACGGACAAGATAGATCGTGGTCTTGTGGCCGTCCCAAGTGCCACCAGTGGCAATTTCGTCAGTTGGCGTGTGCTGGGTGAGGAGTATTACGATGTGACATATAATCTCTATTGCAACGGATCAAAGATTGCAGAAAACCTCCAAGTGTCCAGTTACAACCACTCAAGCGGCAATGCCTCCAGCAAGTATCAGGTGGCGGCAGTGGTGCGTGGTGTGGAACAGGCCAAGAGTGCTGAAGTGACTCGTTGGAATAACGGCGTGCTCACCATCCCTGTGCAGAAAATTACAGGGCGTGATGGCACAGACGTGACTTCCCACTATACGCTGAACGACATCTCTTTAGGCGACCTTGATGGCGACGGCATCGTAGAATTCATTGTGAAGCGTCCATGTGATGTGGCTGCCGATGTGAAGCAGAAGAATTGCTTCCATGTACTCGACTGCTACGACCACAAGGGAAACCGTCTTTGGTGGATTGACCTTGGTCCTAATATGTTGTCAGGAGCTGACGAACAGTGGGATTGCGTATGTTACGACTGGGATATGGACGGCAAGGCCGAAGTGCTCCTGCGCCTCCAGGACAATGCCTATATCCACTATGCCGACGGAACGACCCAACTGATTGGTTCTGCGTCTGTGGACACCCGTTGGGATGGGGTTGAATACACGTCCTCAGGCAATGAGTACCTCCTTTATTTAGAAGGTGCGACAGGTAAGCCCTATGAGATTGGTCCCTCGACTCATCCTCTCTACATGGATTATCCCATTGCCCGTGGACAAGATTCGGACTGGGGTACAGGTATCGTAGGTCACCGTTCCACAAAACACTACTTTGGTGCTCCTTACCTTGATGGTCGTAAGCCCAGCATCTTCTTGGGACGTGGTTGCTATACAAAGCATCAATTCATCACCTTCAATGTTGACCCTGCTACCCACAAACTCACCCAGCAATGGATGTGGGAGAACAGCGTAAGTTCTTCACCTTGGTTCGGACAGGGCTATCACAACTTCGCCATTGGCGATGTGGACTGGGACGGACGTGATGAGATCATCTTTGGTTCGATGGTGATAGACGACAACGGAAAGGGACTCTCAACCACAGGACTTGGACATGGTGATGCACAGCATTGCTCTGACTTCGACCCTTATCGCAAGTATGAGGAGCAGTTTGCCTGCAATGAAAGTCAGCCAGCCATGAACTACCGCAATGCCGTGACTTCTGAGTTTTACTTCCGCAAGACGGCTTCAGGCGATGATGGCCGTGCCCTCTGTGGAAACTTCACCAACACTTATCCAGGTTCTGTGGGACGAAGCGTCGGCACAGGTTGGATCAGCACGGTAACTGACAAGGAAGTGACAGCACTCAATGGTGATGCCTTCATCAACTGGGCTGACCTCAACCAACGCATCTACTGGGATGGCGACCTGCTCGATGAATATTTTGACAGCCCTGGTACTGAAGGTTATGGCGCCATCTACAAGCCCTCTGAAGCTGGAGGTGGTCGTTGGAACTTCCAAGACTCGAAGTGTAACAACTGGTCGAAGAACAACCCTGGTGCCATTGCCGATATTTTTGGCGACTGGCGTGAGGAACTGGTGATGCGCAAAGGCGACAATACCGCCATCCTTGTCTATACGACTCCCATCACGACCAAGTATCGCATCCCCACCCTATGGTCAGACCATCAGTATCGCAATGCGATGGTGTGGCAGTCGATGGGTTACAACCAACCTCCTCACAAGAGTTATTTCTTGGGAGAGTTGGAAGGGATCACACAGGCTCCTCCCACCAACACGATGACAGGACGTAAGGAAGTGGCTAACGGCGGCACTATCACGACTACTGATGAGCACCTTATCGTGTGTGAAATGAATGACACAAAGGTGAGCATTACGGATGGTGCATCCCCCTACATCGTGACGTTCAATGTGCCATCATGGGTACAGGGAACCGCGGAGAACAACACGACGAAGAAGGTGACGCCTATCAACTATCAATATTATACATGTGAGGTGTCAGGAGGCGGATTGGCAGGTGAAGCACGTCTCGTGAAACAAGGTGACGGCATCCTCACCCTGCCCAATGTGATCATGAACCACTCTGGCAATACAGACGTATGGGCTGGAACGGTCAATTTCGATGGAACGTTGGCTGCATCTCCTCTTTGGCTGAACCGCTTTGCAGAACTGAACTCCAAGGACGGTAAGTTCATGGGTGGCATCAAAGCTGACTATGCTTCCATCATCCGTCCTGGTGGCGAGAACTCGATGGGCACTATCACCACTTCCACCTACGAAATGGGATTTGGTTCACGTCTCATGCTCGACCTTTATTCTGATGGACTCAAAGCAGACCAAGTATCTGCCCAAAAGCTCACCATCGAGAAGAAGACGGGTAGTGCATGGGAAACCTATGGCCCAGCGTATGTGCAACCCGTCATCGAAGTGGTGCAACACTTCAAGGAAGGTGCCACAGAACTGGAACCTGGTGATTATCTCATCGGTCATGTTGATGAGGTGGTGGGGTCGCTCGACAACATCAAGATTGAAGGTGTGACCAAGCACAAGGCCATTCTCAAACTCGATGAAAAGAAAGACCTCTACCTCAGTATCAGTGGTGTTCGCGAGGCCAGCGAAATCGTGTGGACAGGCAATACATCGGCCATTTGGGATTATGCAGGAACAGACAACTTCTATGTGCTGAGCGATCCCAACAAGACACCTGATGTGTTTGTGGAGAATGATGTTATTAACTTCACGGACGAAGCCAAGAGTTTCACCATCACCTTGAAGACTGGCGACGAACTGCCCGCAGGCATCGTTCGTTTCAACAACACGAAGGCCTACACGCTGAAAGGCAGTGGTATCATCAAGGCTGGTTCGTTGGAGAAAGAAGGCACAGGTACGGTGACCATCAGCACAGACAACACCTACACAGGTGGTAACTACTTAAAAGGTGGTGTCGTAAAGGTGGGCAGTCTCTCCAACTCGACGCAAGCATACGGCAATCTGGGTGGTGTGACCTCCAATGCCAACCTCTTCACGATGGAGAATGGGGCTGAACTGCAGACCACAGCCGATGTGAAGCAAGGTTCACCCATCAAGATGGTGGGCGATGAAGGTGGTGTCATCAACAACACCAAACTCTTCACGATGGAGAAAGGATTTAGCGGTACGACTCTGACCAAGAAGGGTGCAGGTACGCTCGACATGCAAGGTTCGCTCACCACTAACAAACTGGTGGTGGCTGGTGGCGCATTCCAATACAACGGTTCAGCCTATAGCAAGACCGTCTATCTCGAAGGCAACAGCACCATCTCAGGTTCGGGCTTCTTCACATCTCCCCTCCATGTGGAGAAGGGGGCGAAAGCCACTTACTGGACTGG
The DNA here is from genome assembly GCA_905234125.1 of uncultured Bacteroidaceae bacterium. Taxonomy (GTDB): domain Bacteria; phylum Bacteroidota; class Bacteroidia; order Bacteroidales; family Bacteroidaceae; genus Minthosoma. The sequence continues at coordinate 10,803 of CAJOGQ010000052.1, forward strand.
CGAACGTGCCACATCCTCGAACAAGATTACTGGCGAAGGCACCATCAACGTGAAGTGTGCGACTGTGAAAGGTGGCACCAAGGGCAGCGAATACTATGCTGCACGCAGTCCGATGAAACTCGACTTGACTACTTTTGAGGGTACATTGGAAGTGGGTGCCACGCACGACGAGGAATCTTCAGGCGACACTGGTCGAAAGTTCACGCTTGACAGCAGTACAGGAGCACCCAAGGCAACCTTCGCTGTTCCTGAGAATTTCATCGTGCTCAACACAGGCAAATCCTATAAGATTGGTAAGGTGACGGGCAAGGGTTCGTTGGGTGGCTTCGTGGCCTACAACAACAACGGAGGCTCAGGCACCAACACTTGGCAGGTAGGTTGCGATGAAGACTTTACGTTCGATGGCAAGGTGACCAGCAACTCCGTCTTCAACAAGATTGGTTCAGGCAAGATGACTGTATCAGGTGCTTGGGACAACACAGGTGCCATCAAGGTGAATGAAGGTGAACTGTGCATCAAATCTGGCGCATTGTTGGGAACAGGCGCTCTGACTGTCGCTGCAGGTGCCACACTCTCTGGCGTCACGAAGACAAAGGTGCCACTCACCAACAGTTCCTACACCATCAATGGTACACTCCAGCCTGGTTCGAGTGCCAATTCCATCATCAATGGCATTGACTTCAACGGCAAGAATGTGACTTGTGGCGCACAATCCACATTGGCCTTTGGCTTAGGAAGCTCTTCATGCACCAATATCAGCAACATTGGCACATTGAAGATTGCAGATGGTGCCACCCTGACTGTCAACATCAGTGAAGCCAACATGCAGAGTCTCAGCACTGAGGAGGGAGGAACAAACGAGTTTATTCTGTGGACCAATGTCAGCACTCCTAACATTGGTGAGCTGAAGTTCGATTTGCCAGAATTGCCTTACAGCGATTGGGACACCAGTCGAATCAAGGAAGGCATCCTCATTGCCCGCTTCAACAAGACCAAGTACGACAACTTCCTCACAGGCATTGAGAACATCGCTTCCAACGAGACTGTTGATGTGGAGGTCATCACCGCCAATGGTTTTGTGACCAAGACATTCACTTGTCCGATGGGTAATGTCAACTCCTCTTTCGCTCAGTTGTCTCTCGAAAAGGGCATCTACCTGCTCCGCCTCAAGAGTGAGACAGGCAAGAAGGGCACAATGAAGGTGATAAAGTGATAAAAAGAGGCAAAACGGCACTGATTGTGTTAAAAACACATCTTTTATAATAAAAAAAGGATGAAACATTTTGCGTGTTTCATCCTTTTTTCGTTTCTTTGCATACTATTTCGCCGTTAAACAACGAAAACAACAACCAACACGTTTTATTAACTTTTTAACTGATCTACCTTTTATGAAGAAAATCTTTACTCTTGCGCTTTCGGCCATGTTGCTGGGAGCAAGTAGTGTCTTCGCACAGGAAGAGGATGTGACGAGTTACATCGCCAATCCCGGGTTCGACGAAGACTTGACGTTCCAGGCCGATGGTTCTTACAAGGAAATCGTCGACAAGGAAACCTCACTCAGTGAACGTAGCTGGGCTTGGATTGCAACAGACAGCTCTGTGTACGCACATCCAAAGACCACCAGTTCACAGCAACGCAAGGACGGTCTTGACAAGGAACTGGCCGTGAACGGTTTTATTGGCCGTATCAAGGGCTGGACAATCGAGACCAACCAGACGTTCCCTAAGTGCGAATGGGTGTATTTCGGCTCTGTTCCTTACGCCTTGGCTCCACAGGCCATCCCTATCGCAGACGATGGTGACACCTTCCTTGGTGTGCCAGAAAAGCCAGCAGAAGACAGTGGCGAAGAGAACATCGGTGCCGCTTATCTCCGCGCAGGTTGGGGTGGTTCATGCGTTTACAAGCAGGAGGTGAAACTGCCTTGTGCTCAGTATCGTCTGGACTATTGGATCTACAACTTCAACTATGAAGGAAGTAAGAACAACACGGGTGTGAAGAACCTCTGTAAGGTGACTTGCCGTAAGGATGAGTTCATCGATGAGGATGGCTTCAACACGCAGGAGTGGACGAAGCACTCCATCGAGTTCACGCCAACGTCCGACTTCACCATCCAGTTTGGTTTCGAGTCAAGCGGTGGTTCTGGTTCTAACCCATTCCTTTTCATCGACGGCATCAAGCTCTACAAGATTGGCGAGGCTGACGCTGAGCAGCTCTTGGCATCCGACATCAACGATGTTGTGGACGAGATTTTGGAGATGGTTCAGATGGCTCCATACGACCAGTATGAGGGTCTGATTGAAGAGGCTGCCGACTCTGTTGAGGTATTCCGCAATGCCCGTGGTCAGGAGGAGATGGAGAACGCCCTGAGAGGTCTGAAGGCTTACAAGGCTTCCATCGAAGCGCTCGCTGACGATATTGAAGAATATGAGAGTCTGTATGCTCTGGCTCTGATGTATGTAGAGTCCGAAACGCAGTATCCTGCTTACAACACTTTCCAGAAGGCTGTATCGAAGATTGCCGCTGAAATCATGGAGGCTGGTTCTGCTGACTTTGACGACTATGCAGAACAGCTCATGGAGGCTATCAACGATTATCGCATGTCGCAGGTGGCTACGGCCGACAATCCTGCCGACTACACGTTCCTCGTGGCCACTCCTTACTTCACTAAGACTTGGGCCAGCCCAATCATCGACTTCGATGAGGAGGAAAAGATCATCGCCGTGGCTTATCCAAACGAAAGCGAGTACACCGCTGGTACAGCTCCTGAGGATGCCAGTCGTGAGGGTTGGGAGATTGCAGGTACCACAGATGGTGACCAACGTCTTAACTACGTGCAGGGTCGTGTGTGCTGGAACGCATGGCGTCAGAATTCTTCCGACGTGGCTGTAGCAACTACCCTCACCGACATTCCTAATGGCTACTACACCGTGAGTGCAGAGATGATCACGCAGGCTGACTACCTGAGCAACCAGCATCTGTATGCATCCAGCAACCTGCAGGATGCCGTTTCTCCAGCCCTGTCTGCAGGTAACTGGAACGACGACAACACGGGTGAATGGGAGTATCTGACCACAGAGAAGGTGATTGTGAACGACGGCAAACTGACCATCGGCGCCCTGGGTTCTGCAATTGATGGCAGCACCAACCAGACGGGTTGGTTCTGCGTGACGAACTTCCGCCTGATGTACTATGGTGAGGCTACCGCTGAAGAGATTGCTGCTGCTGAGAAGGCAAGATTTGCTTCTGCTAAGGATCAGGTTAACGGCATCCATCTGGCAGGCGACAAGGCCGCTTTGCTCGACTCCATCGCTGAGGCTGAGGCTGCTAAGGATCTGGAGATGGTCAACAGAGCACTCGACATCGCTAAGGCTTCTGAAGACAAGTATGATGGTGTGATTGGCGGTTCGTACAATGATCTGCAGGAAGGCATTGCCAACGACTATTCTGACAACGCCATCGCCATTGCTCAGGTTCCTGTCAAGGAAATGACTGACTACTTGGCTTCTGCCGCTGCCACTTACACGGAAATTGATGCCAAGACGGCTATCCTCCGCTACTATCGCGACACCCTCATCCCAGCCCTGCAAGAGGCTGAGGCTACGAAGGATGAGATTTCTTCTGAGAACGGTAAGGGCGTCATCGACGGCACAATCGCTTCTGTGAAGAGAAATCTGGCTCAATACACTGACGACACCGACTATCTGGCAGAGCAGGTGAACGCCCTCAATGCTGCCATCTCTGTGGCTCAGGCTGCCGACATCGCCATCGTGGACGGTGCTGACATGACTTCCTTCATCGTGAACCCAACTTGCGACAACACCAGCAACAGCGCTTCTCCATCTGGTTGGACAGGTCAGATGAGCGACTCTGGCAATGGTCAGTATGCTAACCACGGTCAGCAGTATGATGGTAGCAACGAGTACTACATGGACGCATGGAACGGCTCTGCTGGCGTGCTGAAGTACAAGGAGTCTCAGGTGCTGAACGTGCCTAACGGTACCTACGTTCTGGATGCTATCATGCGTACTACAGGCGAAGGATTCTATCTCTATGCAATTGCTGACGACGGCACTCCTGTGATGGCTGAGGCTGTAGCTCCTGCTACTCCTATGAAGTACATCTATGGCGCAGAGGCTGACGAAGTGAAGACTGACACTTACGGCGATCTTTGGATACAGGCCGCAGAACAGGTGATGGCATTGTTCAACATCGACGGTCCTACAGAGTCTTCTTCCATCTACGACCTTGCTGTCGATATGAATGGTGGTGAAGAGACTTGTCCTGCTGGCTTCGACGAGACCACTTGGGCTACCTTCGCAGCTAACGGTGGTATTGGTCGTGGTTGGTTCAAGAACACGCTCACTGTTGAGGTGAAGAACCACAAGCTCGAAATTGGTGTTGCCACAGGCGACGCATTCGAGGGTGCTAAGCCATTTGCTGGCACATGGCTCTCTGCCGACAACTTCACGCTGACCCTCACCTCTGCAGGTGACAACACTGGTTGGGATGTTACAACAGGCATTGCTGACATCAAGACTGCTCCTGCCAAGGCTGGCATCTACAACCTCAATGGTCAGGCTGTTGACGCAAGTTACAAGGGCATCGCTATCAAGAATGGCAAAAAGGTGCTTCTGAAATAAATCCCCCACCCCTAATCGGGTAAAATTAAAAATAATTGGCGCAAGGCTTTCTGCTTTGCGCCTTTTTTATTACCTTTGCCGAAAATTACTCATTCAACATGAAGACTGACATCGAAATTGCACGCGAGTGCCAACTCGCTCCCATCGAGGACATCGCACGGAAAATTGACGTGCCTGTTGACGAACTCGAATTCTATGGCAAGAACATCGCCAAAGTGCCCAACCACCTCATCGACGACGAGAAGGCTCAACAGAGCAACCTCATCCTCGTCACAGCCATCACCCCCACCAAGGCGGGCATTGGCAAGACAACCGTCAGCATCGGTTTGGCACTCGGACTCAACAAACTGGGCAAGAAGGCCATCTGTGCCCTGCGCGAACCATCCTTAGGTCCCTGTTTTGGGGTGAAAGGAGGTGCCGCCGGAGGTGGCTACGCACAGGTGTTGCCGATGGAGAAAATCAACCTTCACTTCACAGGCGACTTCCATGCCGTCACCTCAGCCAACAACATGATTGCCGCCTTGCTCGACAACTACATCTATATGCATCGTGAGGAAGGTTTCGCCCTCAAGGAAGTGCTCTGGAAACGCGTGCTCGATATCAACGACCGCAATCTCCGTTTCGTGGTCACAGGCTTAGGAGCCAAGTCCGACGGACTCATTGCTGAGACAGGCTTCGACATCACCCCAGCCTCTGAAATCATGGCCATCCTCTGCCTCGCCACCGACATCGACGACCTGCGCCGTCGCATCGGCAACATCATCGTGGGCATCAAGATGGACGACACCCCCTTCCGTGTGAAGGATATGGGCGTGGATGGTGCCATCACCGTCCTCCTGCTCGATGCCATCAAGCCCAACCTTGTGCAGACCACCGAGCAGACCCCAGCTTTCGTGCATGGAGGTCCCTTCGCCAACATCGCCCACGGATGCAACACCGTCATCGCCACACGCATGGCCATGACCTTTGGCGAATACGTCGTGACAGAGGCCGGATTCGGTGCCGACCTGGGCGCAGAGAAGTTCTTCAACATCAAGTGTCGCAAGAGCGGACTCCAACCCAAACTCACCGTCATCGTCGCCACCACCCAAGGGCTCAAGATGCATGGCGGCGTGCCTGTCGATAAAATCAAAGAGCCGGATATGGAAGGCCTCGTGAAGGGATGCGAGAACCTCGACCGCCACATCCGTAACATGCAGAGCTTCGGACAGAGCGTGGTCGTGGCCTTCAACCGCTATGCCACCGACACCGACGAGGAACTGGAACTCGTTCGCAAGCATTGCGAGAACATCGGCGTGGGCTTCGCTGTCAACAACGCCTTCCTTCAGGGTGGCGAAGGAGCTACAGAACTTGCTCAGGTGGTCATCGACACCATCGAGAAGAACCCCTCCAAGCCGCTCGCCTTCACCTACGACGATGCCGACCCCATCAAGACCAAGATTGAGAAGGTGGCCAAGAACATTTATGGTGCAGCAACAGTCACCTACTCCAAGGCAGCCGAGAAACAACTCCTTCGCATTCAGAAGATTGACCAGTACTTGGGGCAAGACCCCCAAGACTTGTTAAAACTGGAGCACTATCCCGTCTGCATCGCCAAGACCCAGTACTCCTTCTCAGCCGAGAAGAACCTCTACGGCTGTCCCACAGGCTTCAACATCAACATCCGTGACCTCGTCATCAACTCTGGTTCAGAGATGATTGTAGCCATCGCAGGCGACATCATGCGCATGCCAGGACTCTCCAAGTCGCCCCAAGCAGAACGCATCGACCTCGTCAATGGCCTCATCGAAGGACTCTCCTAAAATATCAACCACCTATGGCTAAGAAGAAAATTTATTGCCCCAAATGCGGCAGCGTGAATTGCACCTGCCATCGAAAAGGTCTCAATTGGAAATTAGGATGCTTAGGCTTCCTTCTCTTCAACATCTTCGGCTTGTTCCTGGCCCGCATTGGCCACAACCGACTCATCTGCCGTTGCAACAACTGTGGGAAAAAGTGGGAGATGTAACCGAAACACCGAAGGTGTTGAGAGTAGAACATACTATTTTTGTCTTTGTAAACGATAGCTCCGGCCAACTTGCCGTTACCACCTCGGAGCCAAAATCCTGTTTTCATACTTACTTAAAAATTTTGATAAAGTTCAACAATCATTTAATTTTACTTTACGGAAATGGGAGAGGAATGGGAGCAGACCTTATGCGCAATCGGACGAACCTCATCTTTCTCAAATCTGGTGCAAAGGTACGGCGAAAGGCTGATTCGTGCAAGCATTTTGGCAAAAAAATGCAATAAAGCAAATAGGACTAAAAATAACCATTTACTTAAAAAATTCAGCGATTTCTCGTTTTCTCGTTTCTCGTTTCCAAGGCGTTAGCGCAAAAATTCCTATTATTAATAATGTACGCTAAAATTAATAATGTATTTAAAAATACATTTAAACCTCCCCCCAGCCCCCCGCTGAAAACGCCCGTAAAACGAGAAACGAGAAAACGAGAAAAAAATAGGGGCTTTTCGTTAAAGGGTGTTAAATTCCATTAAGATTATTTAACCTTCTTAAGTGTTTGGGGGATGATTCTCGAATTTACTTAAAAAATTAAGAAAAGTTGGGGAACAAAATGAATTGGTTTGAGCTGTAGTTTTGGAAGCATGAAGGGGTATTTTGAAACTATACCCTACGGTCTAAATTGGGTGAAATAGTGCCTGAAAACCGCTTCATACTTCCTCCAACCCCCTTCATAATGTGCTTTTACCCTGTTCAAAACATACCCCTTCTGGGGTGATTAAGTAGATTTGACAGATTAAAAAAAAGGGGAATTGTTCTTCTATTCCACGATTCCTAAACCATTCAATTTATAAGCGATTCATTAGGATATTGTTATTTATCGCAATCTGATTGGACGAAAAATGTAAAATATCGCAATCTAATTGAAACTTTCGCAGGGAAAATACGCAGATAAATTTTACATTTTCCATAGGGCAAGAGAGGCGCTCATGACGTAAGTCGCTATTTTACATCGGATTAAGCAATATGGGTGGAGGTAAACTTTTCCATAGGGTAAGTGATACAAGTAACGTGAAAAAGTCGTAACTTTGCACCATCAAAACTTTCAACCTTTACCCATGAAGCAATTCAGATGGATCGGATTATGGATGGTGACCTGCTTTTTCCTCGCCTGTGGTCATCAGGAGCAGACTCCCACGGAGGCTACTGCCAAGGCTCGGCTCGAAATGGCTGAGAAGGCGCTGGCCGATGACAGTGTACGACTGGGCGAGACCCTGCTCCGTCAGGCCATCACTTTGGCTGAGGAGTCGGAAGACTGGCACACATGCTACATCGCCCATCAGCGGTTGGCCGAGTCGCTCTCGTGGAGCAACACATCCGAAGCCCTGCGATTGATGAAGCGAGCCATCGACATCTATGAGCAGCATCCCGACAACGAGCGCAACCACATTATATTATTAGATTTTGCCGGCACCTATGCCTCCCAACTGGCCTATAATGCAGAAGATGCCGATGCTGACAACGCCAAGGACACTTATGCCGAGGCCCTGACGCTGACCGAGCGGGCTCATGACTTGGCCACCCAAGCAATCGAAACCGACCTCGAGTGTCAGACGCTGACGAGTCTTGCCAACATCCATTGGGCGATGGAGGACTACCCCGTGGCTTTGGACTATGCCCAGCAGGCGGAGAAACTGGCCACGCCCGACCTCCTGCAAGGCACGCTGCAAGTGCTGGCCCGATGCTATCTCGACTGTGACTCGCTTGCCCAGGCCGAGGCCACCTACCGACGCATGGACGCGGGCTACGACATCCACACCGCCTACATCATCCAAAGCAATCTCGCCAAGATAGCCGTGCGCCGTCATGAGACCAACGAGGCAGAAGAGGCCATCGATTCGGCTTTTGAGGAGGCAGAGAATTTCTACTTCAAAGCCTTGGAGCAGAAGGACGATTACTACCAGGCCACGCTGGAGCAGGAGCGGGAGAACGAACGCCTAACCTACACATCGAACCTGCATCGGCGCACCTTCGTGGTGGTGGTGGCAGCATTGGTCATCCTGCTGATAGCCATGGCGTTGATCTGGCGATACCGCATGCGGATGCTCCGCCGGCAGCGAGCCATCGAATGCCGGATGCACGAGCAGGAAACACGGCTATTGGAACAGGAGAAACGGATGCTGGAGCTGAAAACCGCCAGCCAACTGACCCAACTCCATCAGGCCGAGGAGGTCGTGGCGTTCCTCAAGAGCTACATCCTCCAACGGTCGGAAGTGGTGCAGAAACTCAGCAAGGCCACAGCCTCCCACATCAATCTCGACGCCAAGGAGTGGGCCGACGTGGAGCGCACGCTCAATGCCATCGACGGCGACCGGTTCGTCCATCTGCGCCAAACCCATCCCGAGCTGAAGGAAGAGGACGTCCAGCTCTGCATCCTCACCCGCCTGCAACTCAGCAACCGCTCCATCGGCAACATCTACGGACTCACCATCTCCGCCGTCCAGCACCGTAAGCTCAAACTGAAGAAGGATCTCTTCGGCGAGACCGACCCCGATGTGACCCTGGAGCAGGTCATCAACCAACTCATCAAACCTCAACAAGCATGAAACCCTCACATGTACATAAATCCTAAAAAATATCAAACTATGAGACAGTTCATTTTAACAATGATGCTCACTCTGCTCTCAGTGGGAGCATGGGCACAAGAAACAAACGATTACGTTCCAGCCACGGATACGAGGGAACTTGACATCTCTGACGATACGGAGGATGCCAACCCAATGGAATCGCTATATGGTGAATGGCGGTTGGTAGGATGGAACGACAAGGGAAGTTGGTTTGAAGTAGACTCCAGCTACGTCAGTCATCAGCATCTAACTATCGATTTCAAGGAAAATGGCTATGTGATGGCCTATTCCATGGCGAACGAAATATGCGTTGGCCGATTAACTCTCAATGGAAACGACATGAACTTCGGTGGTGAAATGCGGGGTGGGACTACGGAGGTCTATGTTGATATGATGGAAAACGAATTCTTCGAAGACCATATTTGTGACATTAAGTCCTACCAATTGGAAGGGAATCTGTTGAGGCTTTACTATACAGATGACGACTACTTCGTATTTTCCAACGAATATTTAAAACCAATTATTCCAAAAGAGAATGACATAGCCAATTATCGTCCCTTCATCGAGGATGGAAAAGTGTGGCGAGTGATGCATGGTAATTTCTCTGGTAAAGCCAACTTTGTCAACTATTATTTTTCTGATGAGGAAATCGTCAAGGACAATGGTAAGACATATAGGACGCTCCATGAACAAAAAGATGAGGAAATCTCTCCCCGTTCGGTTGGTCTTCTGAGAGAAGAGAATGGACGTGTGTATCTTTATGACGAGAACACCAATACGGAGAAGATTGCATACGACTTCACACTGAATGAAGGCGATAAGTTTGAATTGCAATATGAAGGAGGATTGCCATGTGAAGTGATCAAGGTGGATAGCCTTGTGCAACAAGGGAACCGTTTGAAAAGAATCACGTTTAACATCACCAATGGCATGGGAGAAGCGTATGAAGGGACATGGATTGAGGGCATTGGCACTTATGAAGAGCCCTTATCCATCTATCCTTCCACAGACCCCAACTCCTGGTCTTCCAGCCTGGAGTATGTGAAGAGCGAAAAGATGGGATATTGGGCATTTCCATTCAAGTTCCACAGATTGCGCGGGCAACCCATGATTCTCAGCGAAGACCATTCTTCGGAAGTGTCAGAGGAGCAATGGGGACATGATGACCTGCACTACAAGTTTATACCAGGTAATCCTATTGGTGATGACAAGGACACGCTCCATATCTATGGAAAGATGTGGCTGAATTGTGCTCCCGATCAATACATGTATTGTGAGGAGGAAGGATTGATGGAACGAAACATCACGCTCCACACCGATGCGTTCTTGGAAGATAGAGATTGTTTCGGCTACTATGATGTGGACTTGCGCTTCCCATTCTTCAGCGCCACCAGCGGAGTGCAATACACGGTGACAGACAAAGAAGGAGTGCATCAGGTGGAATTAAGAAGAGATTTGGAGTATCGCCCCTTCATCGAGGATGGAAAGGTGTGGAAGGTGGGAGAACTTGACCAATACGGAACTTTTCTTCCAAGATTATCGTACTACTACTTCGATGGCGACACAATTGTGGGAGGTAAGGCCTGCAAACGGATGATGTGTCGACACGAAGCGAATAAGGGATTTGAGTTCGAGGATGGTTCACTAAGTTACACGAATTATGCGGGAGCATTCTATGAGGAAAACAAACAAGTCTATTTTGCTCTCCCAACAAACGATTGGTTTGACCGACTGTACGACTTCGGGGCAGAGATTGGCGAAACGATTGACATTTACGACTGGGTGAAAATACTTGGACCCCATACAAGTCCATTCACCATTACCAAGAAAGAGGAAGAGAATTCCGAGTTCTTCAAAGGAATCCGCATAGAAGTCAATGAGAAAGAAGAACTCAGTCATATCAAGGCTGTCTGGAGAGAAGGAATTGGCGGAAAGGAAGGACCGATAAATAATCTCAGTGATCGGGATGCCTTGATGTCCTGCACCGTCGGCGATGAAGTCCTCTATAAGAACCCATACTTTGAAGACCTCTATCCTGATATTGAAAGCGGTGCATCGACCCCGAAACCCACAGCCAAGAGGCGTGTAGATTTCACCCACGTGGTGAAGAAAAAGCCAAAGGCTCCTCAGAGAAGGGTTCAGGAGAATGAAGATGTGGCCGTGTCAGGCGAATACACTCAGAGGGCACTGACGATTGACCTGAATGCGCTGCAAGACACTTATGCTGTCACCATCACCGACCCATCAGGCAAGTCTGTCTATGCCAAGGATGTGAAGACCAACCGCGTGCTGGCGCTCGACATCGACATCTCAGCTTACAACACGGAGGAGGCCTACACCATCACCCTGGAGAATGAGGACGAAATCTTCGAAGGCAATTTCCGCCTGTCCGACCTGACGAATGATCTCAAGTATATCGAACTGACCAAGGAGGAGCGTGAACTGGTGAAGAACAACAATGAGTTCGCATTCCGTTTGTTCAACAAGGCGCGTGACGACGAGAGCTGTATCATGTCACCCTTGAGCATCACCTACGCCCTCGGCATGCTGAACAACGGTGCTGACGGACAGACTCGCGAGGAAATCAACCAAGTGTTGGGCAATGTGGATAACGCCGCCTCTCCTGAACTTATCAATCAGTTCTGCCAGAAACTGCTCACTGAAACTCCCCAACTCGACAAGGAAACCACTGCCGAGATTGCCAACACCATCTACGTGAACCGCGGCACGGGCTACGAACTGCAACAGGGCTTTGTGGACAAGGTCAACGAATACTACGACGCTCAGCCCCAAGCCCTCGACTTCTACGACGATGCAACCATAGACATCATCAATCAGTGGGCTGACGACCACACACACGGCATGATTCCGGAGATTGTCGACAAGACATCATTCGACCATAACGCTGCCAGCATCCTGCTCAATGCCATCTACTTCAAAGGCGTTTGGGCGAACAAATTCGACAAGGCAATGACCCAAGATGAAACATTCAATGGGGTCGAGACCCAGCCAATGATGCATCAGATGGAGGAATTCCTATACACTGAAAACGACCTCTATCAGGCCGTGCGTCTGCCCTATGGAAACGGAGCCTACGAAATGACCATTTTCCTGCCTCGCAAGGGAAAGACCATCGGCGAGGTGCTCAGTCAGATGGACGGCAAGAACTGGCGCCCCCGTTATCAGAGCCTTTATCAGGTAGATCTGAAGATGCCACGCTTCCAGACCGAAACGGAACTGCCGCTGAATGACACCATGAAAGAGCTGGGCATGCCCACCGCCTTCACCATGGGAGCCGAATTTCCCTATTTCGGCAATCGCGACGTGTTCATCAGCCAAATGTTCCAGAAGGCAAAGATTGAACTGGACGAAGAGGGAACCAAGGCCGCAGCCGTCACAGAGATTTGGATGGCAGAAAGCGCCTGCACTGATGTGGCCGAATTCCACGCCAACCGTCCGTTCTTCTACATCATCAGCGAGCAATCGACTGGCGCCATCTTCTTCATCGGACAGTATATGGGCGAAAATCCAGCTCTGGCCATCAACTCCCCTGCCCGACCCAAGTCGAAGGCCAACAACACCTACTACGACCTCACCGGCCGTCGTGTCACCACTCCAACCAAGGGCATATACATCCACAATGGGAAGATTGTGCGATAATTTTCAAAAAGACCATACAATTAGTAACTCAACTTTCGCAAGTTGAGTTAAGGAGCAAGGAGCGAGGGGCAAGGAGCAAGAGGACACCTTGCTCATACATACACAGATGGCAAACAAGCGAACATAACATTCCTCTTGCCCCCTGCTCCTTGCCCCTTGCCCCTCAAAAGTTGAGCTTGCGAAACTTAAAAAATTAACCGATTAACCAATTAACCGATTAACCTTTTTGGGGAAACAATAAGGGAAGTTAAAGGGGCGCGCCCTTTAACTTCCTTTGTTTTTGAGCAAGTTCTTGATCTTATCGATGGCACAGTCCACGCCGAGCAGGGTTGCTGAGAAGACGAGGAACTGGGCTATCTCGATGAGGACTGAC